>JAUYMZ010000410.1 GCA_030699355.1 Bacteroidota bacterium
ATAAACGATTAAACGCATAAACCTTAAACAAAAACTTTTCCTTCACCACAAATCCCTTTAGTATTTCGGATTTAGTATTTCGGATTTAGAATTTTAGTATATTTACTGCCTAATGATAAGCCAGCCATTATGTTAAAACAAGGTACAAGCCAAGCATTTTATTATAGGTACCATAGCCCATCCCAAACCTTTAATGTGGCGGCTACTATAGCTGTAACAGTGGCAACGGCAGGTTTAACATCTGGTATTGCTGCATCTGGTGTATTGGGCAATACATCGGTTATTATATTTGGTTCTATGGTTGGTTCAGGAACAAATTATGTTACTTCTGGTGGTAAATCAGATTTAACAGTAAGTTTTGGCGCGGCATCTTTTAATTTTAGCAACAACGAACTAGGCTATTTAGGTAAAGATGGTAATAGCACTTGGCAGAATGTTGGGTATGGGTTGGGCGGGTTTGGAAATGTGGTTGATTTATTTGGCGTAATTAACCCACAAAACTCGTTTCATACCTTGCAAACAGATAATACAGATTTAAAAAATGGATTTGACCCAGGCCATTCTCAGTTTGAGAACCAAAATGGTAAATTATCAATTTCTTTCGGGCCTAAAAACCAACGACAAAATATAGTAAAGAAATTTCTGGGTTCAAAAGGAACTAACGATTATCGAAGCCTTCACGGAATGGATATAAATACAGAACTTTATAACGTAGGCCTAAATTCGAAAGTGGTAAATACGGTTAATAAAATTTCTGCAAAAACGCCGTATTCTGCCGCTTTGGGAATTCAATGCACTGGGGCTACAACGCTCACGGCACTTTTATCAGGTCATTTTATGCCAAACATTGGATTATTAACTTTAAATGCTCCGCAATTTGCTCATTATACGCTGATGTATGAACGACAAATTAGAACAGTTTCTGCATTTTCTTCTATTTATTTTACAAAATGAAACAGATACTAATTTTAATTTTAGCAATACCAATGTGGTTGTTTTCATACATGTTTAAAGGTTCAGAACACAGTTCACGCATCACGCAGCAGGATTCAAGTGCTTTCAAATTTCCATTTGTTTTATGCGCAATGGCAAATAAACCTAAATTAATTAAAGATGGTAACCCATTTGTATTTATAGAGTTTGTAAGTGAAGATAGTGTTTTTGGATATATGGGCTCTTACCCATATAAAGGAAGTATCGGTTACGCGGAGCAATGGTTATTTAATTTAAGAAAAGTTGCATCTAATAAATATGAAAGTGAATGGGTTCATAGTAGTAACCATGATAAATATCCATTAAAACTTTTTAATTCCAACTCCAGTTGGTATTTCAAAAAAGACTCATTTAAACCATTAAAACTAGAAAATATTTCTAATTGTGGATGTAATGATACTACCAGAAAACATGTATATGTGGAATCTTTAATGAAACTTAAATATTATGAAAATGGAATTACTGGTGAACGAATTGGGGGCTTGTACCGTTATAAAACAAATCCATACTTAAATAAAATTTACAATTTACCCTTTGAAGAGTTAAGAAGTAAGGTTAACGCAATGTCGCTTCGAGAATTACATTTGTTATTTGGTATAGACACAACGGGATTGGATTAGTATATAGTTTGTTTTTTGAAGATAGTCCTTGGATCATAGACCATAGTTTTTGCTCGTTCTACATTTTTTGCTTCTAGCAACTGGCTTCTGGCCACTAGCTTTTTATTTATTCGAAATTCAGTATTTAGCATTCGATGTTCGACATTTTTTTAATTTACCATTTTAGGGGCGTTAGCCCTGATATCTTAGTAGCCAATTAGAACAACGTTTCCATTCAAAAGGGGCGTTAGCCCTGTCATCTAATTGTTGAGTATATAAATTTCTTCAATGATAAATT
>JAUYMZ010000441.1 GCA_030699355.1 Bacteroidota bacterium
CTTACAAAGAACAAAGGTAAGTGCATTCCATGTACAAACGGAAAGTGATTAAATACCAACTCTGGTGAAGGCCAATGGTCTTGAACAAATAGACCAGCTTGTTGCATTTGCTCTACAAAATTATCTGCAATGTGCGCCAAAGGCTTTACAATTTCATTGTGAATAGGTGATAAAAATGAGTATCGGATAAAACCGTACGCAATTAATAAGGATGAAAATGTAAATGCATCAGAAAGCAAGAAGATCCACATCATTAACTTTCCGTAGCTTACACTAAATGGCGACTTACCGCCTCCCCATGTAAACTTGTTTTCTGTACTTAAAGTGTTTGTAGCCATTTTAAAATTTATGCTTGTTTTAGGTTAATAATTATCTGTATAAATATAAAAATATGTAAAGGTAAATCCAAAGTATACCAATAAAATGCCAATACGTAGCGCACATTCCGGTGTATAATGGTGCCGAAGCTAATACTTTACCTCTTAATGATTGAATAAATTGGATCAAAACGAATAAAACACCACCTACTACGTGAAACAAATGTACGCCAGATATCACATATACAAATGAATTGGATGGGTTAGAGAAGGCAAAGAAAACATTGTCGGCAGTAAGTTGACCCCAAGCTAAAAACTGTCCAACACAAAAGGCCAATCCCAATGCTAAAGTTAAACCCAACATGGTTTTAACCTGAGATAGTTTATTGTTTTTGAGAGCTATTACCGACCATTGCATGGTAATAGACGACAAAATAATGATTAGGGTATTGATGGCAAATAGGGAAGGGAGGTTAAAAATTTCCCAATTACCTTCGCCCCTGCGAACGATGTAAGCACTGGTAAAACCAGCGAACATCATAATACTAGCTACAATCAGTAACCAAAGAACAAATTTCTTTGGGTTAATAATGTAATTGGCATCTTCTATATTTTTTAAAGTATTTTCCATGTTAAATTTTATCAAATAAATAAGCTAATTGTACCATGGGTAGGTATACAAATGAGGCAAACATTAATTTTTTCGCATCTGCAGTTTCACAAGTTTTAAACAATCTATATGAATAATAAGTAAGCATTAAGCCACCAATTACACCTACAATGGCAGAAATACCACCACTAATTCCGTATTGAAAAGGCAACATACCAATTGGGATAAGTGCTAAACTAAATACCAATGTTTGAAAGCCTGTTCCTTTATCTCTACCCGGTGTAGAAGGCAGCATTTTAAATCCTGCTCTTTTGTAATCTTCATCTAAAATCCAAGCAATACTCCAAAAGTGAGGAAATTGCCAAAAGAACTGAACGCCAAAAACAATTAAAGCATTCGCATCTATTTTTCCAGTGAAAGCAACCCAACCTAATAAAGTTGGAATAGCGCCAGGGAAAGCACCCACAAAAACCGAAACAGGTGAAATGCGCTTTAAAGGTGTGTAAATAAACGCATAGCTAATTAAGGCTCCAAGAGCTAACCAACCAGATAATGGGTTCAGGTAAAAGCTAATTAAAAACACGCCAGAAATACCTAATACCATGCTAAAAAGGGAGGCTTCTAGTGCGCTCATTCTTTGGGTAGCTACTGGGCGATTGGCAGTTCTAACCATCAGCTTATCAAAATCCTTCTCTATTACTTGATTAATTCCATTACTTGCACCCGTAACTAAAAATCCACCTAAAGTTAATATCGCTACTTCAAACCAATTTATAGCGCCTGTGCTTGCCGTGAGGTAGGTAACAACAGATGAGAATACCACTAAGAAGGTCAAACGAAATTTAATCAATTGATTATAATCGTTTACCTTAGACCTGAAAAAACTCAGTTCTGTGGTGGTATCGTTTGTATGTATCGCTTTTACTTTCACGCTTTTTTGTTTTCTAATTTTATTTCAACTTTTGTAAAAACAAGGATGGCAATAAAAATTTGCAATCCTATGGTTAAACTACCCAAGGTTAAATGAATGCTTTGGAACTGACCTGGAAAACCTAAGTTCGACAGTATAGCTCCTGTTAATGCTTGGGTGCACATTAACAATAGTAAAGCCAATGAGGCTTTGTATAGGATGGAGTTTCTTAAGAATATCTTCCTAAAAACAACAATCATGTATACAGAACTAAGTAAGTTTAACAAACTCCAACTTCTGTGAAACAAGAATGTATTGCCCGCGTTTTCTGTCCAAACCCATCTATTATCAATGCGTAAGGCTATTTCGTCAATCACTTCTCTTACTTGGGTACCTGTTACGGTCTGAACCAAAGCAATGAAAATAGACAATCCAATGAGGGCTTTCACGTGTGGGTGAGCTTGCAGCTGTACCACTGTGAAATCCTGACTGGCAGAAACGGTGTAAATGAGCAAGGCTACTATTACCAGCGCAATTAACATGTGTATGGTAACCATGTATGTTGCCAAATCGGTTGATACAACTTTTGAGCCTATCCAACCTTGAAAACCTACCAATATAAAAGCTAAAAAACTCAGCCAGAATATTTTCTTGTTATCACTTTTCAGGTAAGGCAAAGAAAAAATGACGGTTAAGAAAACAAATAAACCAATAACAACGCCTATTAAACGGTTGTAATATTCAACCCATGTTTTGTAAGCATCAAAATCGGCAATTTCTTTTCCTGCCACGGCAAATTTCGTTTTGTAATCTGCTGGTAATTCACTGATATCCGAAGGCGGAACCCATTGTCCAAAACATTTTGGCCAATCTGGGCAACCCATTCCACTACCAGTGCTTCGCACCAATCCACCTATAAATATGAGAAAGAACACTGCCGCTATGGTTGCAATACCAAAGCGTCTAAATCTGATTTGTTTTTTTATTTCAATCACAAATTTTTTTTTAGGCTGAACCCAAACATTACGTTTAGGTTCAGCCAATATGATTAAGCCATAACAGGCTCTTGTACTGATTTTTTGCTTGGTTCAGGCAATCCTTCTGCTTCTTGCATAGGGTCGGTTTGACCAGCATCTGGAATGTTTTGAGGAATGAAATCTTCTTCTGCTCCAGGCTTGCTGTAATCATAAGCCCAACGATAAACATGAGGAATTTCACCAGGCCAGTTACCATGTAAATGTTCTACTGGGGCTGTCCACTCTAAGGTATTAGAATTCCATGGATTTTGTGGAGCTCTCTTTCCTTTGTAAATGCTGATAAAGAAGTTAGCTAAGAATATAAATTGAGCCACACCACCTAAAATAGCTGCGATGGTTATGAATTCATTCATATCTACAAACACATTAAACTGATCGTAAGCTGTGTTTGCATAATATCTACGCGGTACACCAGCTAATCCCATAAAGTGCATTGGGAAGAATACGCAATAGGCAGAAATAATGGTTAACCAGAAGTGAACATGTCCAGCTGTTTCATTCATCATTCTACCGAACAATTTTGGATACCAGTGGTAAATTCCACTTAACATACCAAATATAGCTGCACTACCCATTACCAAGTGGAAGTGGGCAACTACAAAGTAGGTATCGTGTAAGTTAATATCTAATGCAGCGTTTCCAAGATAAATACCTGTTAATCCTCCAGAGATAAAGAAAGAAACCAATCCAATGGCAAACATCATCGCAGGAGTTAAGTGTAAGTTACCTTTCCATAAAGTAGCAAGGTAGTTGAATGTTTTTACTGCCGATGGAACCGCAATAATAAGTGTACCCAACATAAATACCGAGCCCAAGAATGGGTTCATACCGGTAATAAACATGTGGTGACCCCATACAATGAATGATAAAATACCAATAGCTAAGATTGAACCAATCATGGCACGGTATCCAAAGATAGGCTTGCGAGAGTTGGTTGCAATTACCTCTGAGGTAATACCTAAAGCGGGTAACAAAATGATGTATACTTCTGGGTGACCTAAGAACCAAAATAAATGTTGGAATAGGATAGGAGAACCACCTGTTCTTTCGATACCACCAGCAAATTCTGCTACGATTTCAGAAAGATAGAATGATGTTCCAAAACTACGGTCGAATATTAATAACAATGAACCACCTAATAATACAGGGAAAGATAATAAACCTAATACTGCTGTTACTAAGAAAGCCCAGATAGTTAAAGGTAAACGAGTCATCTTCATACCTTTGGTACGCATGTTTAAAACGGTTGCGATATAGTTAATACCACCTAATAAGGCTGAGGCAATAAACAATACCATAGCAACCAACCAAAGTGTCATACCCGTACCAGAACCTGGGATAGCTTTTGGTAAAGCAGACAAAGGAGGGTAAACTGTCCAACCTGCAGAAGCTGGTCCGCCATCTACAAATAAAGATACCAATAATACCACCGATGAAACGAAGAAAAACCAATACGAAAGCATATTCATAAATGGAGAAGCCATATCTCTGGCACCCACTTGTAATGGAATGAGTAAGTTCGAGAATGTTCCACTTAATCCAGCAGTTAATACGTAAAATACCATGATAGTACCATGTATCGTAATTAAAGCTAGGTAGAAGTTAGGATCTAGTTTACCATCTTTTCCCCAATGACCTAAAATACCTTCCAAGAAAGGGAATTTCATGTCGGGATAAGCCAATTGTAAACGGAAAATAAGTGACATTAACATACCAATGGTTCCCATGATAATTCCTGTAATCAAGAATTGTCTGGCAATCATTTTGTGATCCATGCTAAAAACATACTTCGAAAAGAAGTTGTCTTCATGGTGCTCATGTTCTTCGTGATTGTGTGTCAAGTTGTGATCGCTCATATACTTTGTTATATTTTTTGTTACGATTTTAAAATTATTTCAACGCAACGGCAGCTGCGTTAGCTGTTGTTTTGTTCACTAATACTTTTTGTGATTTCATCCATTTTTGGTAATCTTCTTTCGTATCTACAACTACCTTCATTTTCATTCTGTAGTGCGCACCGCCACAAATTTTGTTACACAATAAGATATAATCAAATTCTGGCTTTTTCAATTTAGTTCTCATTTCTGCTGTGGTTACAGTAGGAGTAAAACCAAATCGGGTAGGTAAACCAGGTACTACGTTCATTTGAACACGGAAGTGAGGCAATAAAGCACTGTGAATAACGTCTTTGGCACGGAATGCTAAATCTACAGGTTGGTTAACCTCTAAATGTAATTCATTGGTAATTACATCATCATATGCATTCACATCATTTGTGTCTACACCTAAGGCATTCATTTTTCCTTGCTCACGGAAATTATGTGCGCCTAATTTGTTATCAACACCTGCATAACGGGCATTCCATCCAAATTGGTAGGCATAAATTTCAATGTTTCTAGATTTTTCGCTCTTATTATACATCATGGCATTCCAAGTCATTAATCCACGGATAACCAATACCGTTAATACAATAGCAGGAATAACTGTCCACAATAATTCTATTTTATGGTTATCTGGATAGTATAAAGCTTTACGTTTACCATCAGCTTTGTATTTAAAGCCATACCAGAACAATAATACTTGTGTAATTACAAATACAATACCTGTTAAAATTAAGGTAACCATAAACATACTGTCGTACTCACCACCATGCTCAGAGGCTGGTCCAGAGCTAAATACTGTATGTTTGCTATGAGCCCAGAATTCCCAAGTAGCAGCTCCTAAACCTATAACTAAGAAAGCCATAAGTAAGATAGAATTGGTTTTATTCCAGTTAATAATTGGTTTTCCTTGGATATCACCAATTCTTCCTAAAATTTTAGAAACGGTTGCAATAATCAAAACCAAAATTATGGTAATGATAAACAACAACCAATTAATGGCAGAGTTCCAATCTGTATTTGCTGCTTCCATATTTCCACCTGACGTTGGTGCAACTGCTGCTGTAGCCGCTGCTGCCGGAGCTTCGCTTTCAGCTTTAATGTAGGCAATAATTGATTTTACCTCAATATCGCTTAAGTTTTCAAATGAAGTCATCATAGCTTCGTTGTTCTCTTTGTACAATTGAACAGCTTGAGCATCTCCACTCTTAATTAAGGCTTGAGAATTTTTAATCCACTTAATCAACCAAGCCTCTTCTCTACGTTTGTGAACGTCTTTTAAAGCTGGGCCAACAACTTTATCGTTGATGGCATGACAAGCAGTACAATTGGCGTTGTAAAGCGCTTTTCCTTCTTCTGTTGTTTGAGCCTTTAGGTTCAAATGGAAGGTAAATGCGAGCGCAACAACTAAGGTAAATTTAGATAACAGATTGAGAATCTTCATTTTTGTTAACTTTTTTATGATTACGTTTTTGTTAAAATGCGTTGCAATATAGTTAAAGTAATTTTTTTGTAAAGAAGGATTTTTACCCACATTCAAAAAAATCTCACTAACGACTGTTAGGTTTTAACCAAATATTTGTGATTTATGTTTTTACAAAAGAAAAATTTTACTTTTCACTTTTCATTGGCGTTTTGTAAATCACGGGTTTGTCTATTGTTTTCTTGGGAGCGGGTGATTTTGCTTGATCCGATTTAGGCAAGTTTTGTGGATTTAAAATACTTCTAAATTTTATAGAATCTTTTCTATTTAAGGTTCTTATTTCCATAATGCTGTCTAAATCTTGTTGTAATTTATTTTTTACACTCACAGGTATCTCTTTCACTTTAGTAGGTTCAAGACTGCTTGGAATTAACCTAGCACCGAAATTATCACCTTCTTTTATTTTAGCACCAATTAAAATTTGTGCATTGTCTTTGGTAAATGAAATATCTTTAATATACAATTCTGGTAGGTGATGGGTGTGAATAAGTTTACCTGTTGTTACTTCCCAAACTTTTACCATGCCATCGTTGGCACCGGTTACACAATATTTACTATCGTCTGTAAATGCAACTGCGGTAATTTTCCAACTATCTGCCTGAAGAACATGTAAAGGTTTCCAAGCCTTTAAATCCCAAATACGGGCAGTACGGTCATTTGAACCGCTTATTAAATACTGGCTATTTGTGCTAATGGCCAAAGCATTTACCATATCTGTGTGACCATCAAATGTTCTAATGATTTTTCCACTAACGAGGGCTATTAATTTTATTTGTTTATCGCTATTTGCCACAAATAAATTAGCAGGACTAGGCGATCTTGCTAAGCTATTTATCGTATTTCCAGTTTCGTACATTTTAACGGGTTTCTTGTTGGCAATATCCCAAATAATTAATTTTCCTTCTTTATCTCCGCTAAAAACATATTTACTGGCTTTATCAAATAGCACCGAATGAATAGCGGTTTGGTGTCTTTTTGCTTGGTCTTGTTGAAAAGAGATTGTTCTAAATAAAGAGTCGTAAACAAACAAATTCATGTCGCTGCCACCACTGGCAAACATATTCCCTTTTAAATTATAAGTAATACTATTAATGGGAGCGCTGTGGTTTGCTAATTTCTGAACCAATTGATAAGGGCTATCCGTCTTATAAATCAATACCTCATTATTCCATCCTGCAACAGCCAACCTTTGTGTTTTTATCGGACTTACAGCAACTGCATTTAGGTCGTTGTTGGCGCCAGAAAGAACAATGGGGGCTGGTTTTTCGGTTTCATTTTGAGCAAAAATTGGGTTCAGAACGAAACTAATTATGCAGAGTATTATAAATCTTTCCATATATCAAAAGTAAGGTTTTCTTTAAAATTTAAAAGTCTGCATTAAAATTTTATTAAATAAAAAATTTAAACAGCACAATTACGAGTCCGTACAAAAAGGTAGCTAATATAATACCTCTTCCTGTAGGATATTTCTCGAAATGAATAAAGAGGTAAAACAAGGCTAAATTGATAACGCAACTCAAACTTAAGAGGGGAGAAAGAAGTTTTTGTTTTACAGATAAATCGATAAAATCTGCGAGAGAGCTGGCACTGTAATTCACAAGATAAAAACCCATGATGCCAATTGTTGGGCCCAATAATCCCAGTAAAAAACCCAAGAATATATTGTCTTTCCAGTTATTATTCATATTGTATACTCCATTGGTTAATGAGCCCAATTGAGTTATGGGCGGTTAAATCAAACTGCACTGGTACGATGGATGCGTACCCATTTGCAAGCGCCCACTCATCGGTGTCGTTGCCCTTATCGTAATTCACAAATTTACCAGTAAGCCAATAATACTTTTTTCCATTAGGGTCTAAGCGCTCATCAAAATCTTCTTCCCATTTGGCCAATGCTTGTCGGCAAACTTTGGTACCTTTAAAATCTATTTCGCTTACTTTGGGTATATTTACATTCAATAACACACCAATGGGTAATCCGTTTTGTAAAATATTTTCTGCCACCGAACGGGCAATTTTTGCAGCAAGGCTAAAATCTGCGTCATAAGAAAAATCGCATAAACTAAAACCTGCCGAAGGAATGCCTTCTATGCCGCCTTCCATGGCTGCGCTCATGGTTCCACTATATAAAATATTGATGGAGCTGTTTGAACCGTGGTTGATTCCAGAAATTAATAAATCTGGTTTGCGATGTAAAACCTTATCTACGGCTAACTTTACGCAATCTGCTGGCGTGCCGCTACATTGGTAAGCAGGAATATCACCATACATATTGGTCTTCTGTAAGCGAAGGGGTTTACTAATGGTAACAGCATGCCCCATGGCGCTCTGCGGGCTATCTGGTGCTACAACTACTATATCTCCAAGGCCTTTTACGGCTTGAACCAAAGCTTGAATGCCTGGTGCAGATATCCCATCGTCGTTGCAAATTAGTATGAGTGGCTTGGGTTTCATTTAAGTTCACGAAACTACATTTATTTTATATTTAGAAAAAAAATAATTACTCTAAAATGGTGGCGGACTAAAACTTTCGTGAGATTCGTCGTCTTCGTTGAGGCGTGAGCTAATGGTTATGAAACCCGGACTATCCACCATGAGGTCGTTATTGTTTTGAGAATAAGAGTCTTCCATTAAATCAGTGAATTTGGTAAAGTCGTTAATAAAACGCAGGCGAATATTTTCGAGGGCACCATGTCGGTTTTTGGCAATCATAATTTCTGCCTGTCCCGTTGTTGGTTCTCCATCTTCCCATTCATTTAATTGATAGTATTCTGGGCGGTATATAAACATTACCATATCGGCATCCTGCTCAATGGAACCCGATTCACGTAAATCGGATAGCATAGGTCTGTTACTAGAGGAGGTTCTGCGTTCGGTCATACGACTTAACTGTGAGAGTGCAATTACAGGCACATCTAATTCTTTGGCCAAAGCTTTTAAGGAGCGGGAGATATAACTTACTTCTTGTTCACGATTACCATTTTTAGCATTGGCATCGTCGCCACGCATGAGCTGCAAATAATCTATTAATACCATTTGAATATTGCTCTGCTGTTTTAATCGGCGGCATTTGGCTCTTAATTCAAACACCGATAAGGCGGGCGTATCGTCAATAAAAATGGGGGCCTCGCTTAATTTAGCAATTTTAGAATTGAGCTGAGCCCACTCATAATCTTTGAGCTCACCCGTTCTTAATTTATGGCCTTGGATTTCGGCTTCAGAGCTAATCATCCTACTTACCATTTGTTTATTACCCATTTCGAGAGAGAAAATGGCAACACCTCTTGGTTGTTCATTTTCCCCTAAACTTTCTAAAGAGGCGTTTCGAGCCACACTTAAAGCAAAGGCGGTTTTACCCATACCCGGACGAGCAGCAACGATGATTAAGTCTGATTTTTGAAATCCCGAAGTAATTCTATCCAATTTGGTGAAACCAGAAGGCACACCCGTAAATTTTCCAGTTTTGTGTTTCAGTTCCTCAATATCGCGTAAGGTATCTTTGATAACCTTGTTCATAGACTGCATAGACTTTTTGATATTACCTTGTGATAATTCAAATAACTTTCTTTCTGCACTGTCTAATAAATCGAAGGCATCATTGCTATCTTCAAAGGCATCGGTCTGAATTTCGCCAGAAATACGTATTAGTTCGCGTTGTAAAAACTTCTCAGAGATAATACGCGCATGGTATTCTATATTGGCTGCAGAAGCAATTCTATTGGTAAGTTGGGTAATGTAAAAAGCACCACCTACTAAATCTAATTTACTTTTTTTCTTTAAATCGGCGGTAACAGTTAAAATATCTATGGGTTCAGCATTAGAAGCTAAATCGCGGATAGTTTGGTAAATAATTCCATGAGCATCTTTGTAAAAACTTTGCGGCATTAATATCTCACCAATAAGCGTAATGGCATGCTTTTCAATCATCAATGCGCCCAAAACGGCTTCCTCTAACTCGATGGCCTGTGGAGGCAATTTACTACCCTCGGCTATCGTATTTTTGGTGATATAGTTTATCTTTTTCTTTCGTTGAAATCCTTTTTCTTCTTCCATAACTCTTTTTCAATGTTTCGAATATAATAGGTTCTTATCCTAATCTGTATAAGAATATATTGTTATGAACAACTTCATTTTATTTGGGGAAAACTGGTGTTTAACTTGTGGATTACTTCGTAAATTCTTTGATTGTGAACTTACTACTTTTAATATTCAATAGAAAGTAGATGTGTTTAAGCCGCGTAAATACTTTTTACACCTCCATCAATAGCAAACCCTATTTTTTTATAAACAAACAATGGGTGTAAAATAACTGAGAATTGGTTCAGCCTAAAACTATAGGTTTTTGAAAATTACTGGCTATTGCCTTAATTCGCCTCCACTAAAAATTACATTGTGCCAGCAGATAGTATACAAGCGTATGGAAAAATTATAAGCGACCTCAAAGCAAGGAAGTTTTATCCTGTTTATTTATTGCATGGAGAGGAATCTTATTTTATTGATGAAATTACGAATTATATAGAAGAGCATGCACTAACGGAGGCAGAGAAAGCTTTTAATCAAACTATCTATTATGCCAAAGATGTAGAAGTATCTGCTGTGGTAGAAGCCGCTAGAAGATACCCTATGATGGCTAATTTTCAGGTAATTATTGTAAAAGAAGCACAAGGGTTTAAAAAGTTAGATGATTTTGAGGCCTATTTTGATAACCCAGTTCCCACTACTATTTTGGTAATTTGTGTAAAAGGGAAAAAGGTAGATGGCAGGAGTAAATTGTTTAAGGCAAGCAAAAAAGCGATTAGCTTCGAATCAAAAAAACTATACGAAGACAGTGAATTGCCAAAATGGATAAAGCAATATCTGGCTGATCGCGATATGCAAATTAGCGATACCAATTGCGCTCTTATAGCAGATCATGTGGGCAGCGATTTAAGCAAAGTTGCCAACGAATTGGATAAATTACTCATTAATAAAGGTGATTTAGCCGAGGTTAACGAGGCTATGATTGAGAAACATATTGGCATTAGCAAAGATTTTAATGTGTTTGAATTGCTTACAGCTATTGCCCATAGAAATACCAAAAGAGCCTTTTTTATTAACCACCATTTAAGCGGAACCAAAGAATTTTCTATTATTCCTTTATTAACACAATTCAATAGTTTTTTTATGAAAGGCGTTGTGCTTAAACAAACTCAGGTAAAAGACCAAAAGGGTATGATGGCATTGGGAATTGGGTTCAGACAGCTAAGAGATTTTGAAAAACTTTTGGCCAATTTTAATATCCATGAGCTAGAGCATGCCATGGCGCTGGTGGCAGAGTACGATTTAAAAAGCAAAGGGGTGAACCAAGCCCAAGCATCAGACCAAGAATTAATGAAAGAGCTACTTTTTAGAATATTTTATAGGCCTGGTTTAAACTAGGAAATGTAAAAATTTATAAAAAATTAACATAAAATAGTCAAAAACTTTTTTTTAAGAGGGTTTTTTCTATTTTTGACATCAATAAAAATTAAAACAACTTTTAATAATATGAAAAAAATCTACTTAATGGCATTAGGCCTTTTAGCAGGATATGCCCAGGCGCAAACTCCTGTGTTAAATGGACCGAACGTTTCTAGTCAAGCAATCAAATACAGAGAGGTTATTGAAGCATCTCCAGTAAGAACTTCTAGCGGAACTGGTTTAACACACAAAACTTTAGGCAAAAAATCGTTTGCAACCAAAATTGGTGAAACTCAAAACGACCAGCAAACCAATGCTTCAATTTATCGCAGGGTACAATTGTTGCCAGATGGTAAAGTTTCTGCAACTTGGACAACCAGTGCCGACGCTGCTCCATACGTTACGCGTGGTTCTGGTTATAATCATTTTAATGGCACTGCATGGGGGCCTGCAACCGCTCTAAGAATTGAATCTGAAAGATGTGGTTTCCCTAATTATGTATATAACCCAACTACCAACGAAGAAATTATTACTTCACATAAAGTATTAAGTTCTGGTGTTGCTGGTGGTATTATTATGAGTCGTAAAACAGGTGTTGGTTCCGGAACTTGGACGAGCTCTACAGTATTAGATACTACCGCTACTATTCCAGGTGTATTGTGGGTACAAACTGCTGTTTCTGGCGATTATTTAATTGCCATAGGTTCTTATACAGACAGTTCATCAACCCAACCAAACCGTGTAAATAAAGGGGGCGTGCGCACTCCACAGGTATACTCACGCTACCAATTTAGTACCAATACTTGGTTAGTAAAAAATGATTTATTACCAGGATACGATAACAGTAGATATTATTCTGGTGGTGGGGATAATTATTCGATTGATGCAAATGGAACCAATGTTGCCATTATTATTGGTGGTTTAACAGATGATTTAGCTTTGTATAAATCTACTGATGCTGGAGCAACCTGGACAAAAACTATCATCGACTCATTCCCAGTTGCTGCTTATGATTATAAGCAATTAGTAGATACTTCGGATACAAATGATGGATCAGTTCACGTTTCTATTGATAATAATGGTGTAGCTCATTGCTTTTGGGCTCGTTCTAGGGTATTAGATAATAATTTAGAGGATGAGTCTATCTCTTTCTTCCCAGGCCAAAATGCTATTTTATACTGGTCTGATAATACTCCAATAGAATCTGCTAAAGTTATCGGTGGAATGCCAGATGCAAACAATAACGGTGAATTAGATTTAGCTGGTAGCTGGCGCGATGCAACTGCAAGATATGGTAACCACTCTCTTGCTACTATGCCTTATGCCGCTATTGATAATAATGGAAATATTTATTGTATTTTCAGTGCTTTAACTGAAGATGATATTAGTACTGACAATAAAAACTTCCGTGATATTTATATCGTTTATTCCAAAGATGGTGGCGCTACTTGGAGCAATATTAAAAACTTAACTGATTGGTTAGGTTTAAATGTAGAGCAGGTTTTTGGTTCAGCCTCTAAGAAAATGGATGGTAGATTACACTTAACTTTCTTGCAAAAAGGTAGCATTGGAAGATACAGCGAAACCAATCCTGGTGCTGCTGGTACCCACGAAATTGTATACATGGTAGTTGATACTGCAGATATCTTTGGTGATCTTGTTGGCTTAAACAAGGTAACAAACAACGAGTTATTCACTGTTGGTCAAAACTTCCCTAATCCTTCTAATGGTAACACAGCTATTCCTGTAAACTTTAAATCAACTACTTCAGTAAATGTAACGGTTGTTGATTTATTAGGAAAAGTAGTTTATGCTCAATCTTTTGAAAACGTTTCAGCTGGTAATAGCCAATTAAACTTAAACATGGGTTCAATTAATCCGGGAGTTTATGTTTATAGCGTAGAAGCTGCTGGTTTCAAAACATCTCGCAGAATGATTATCGAATAATTAAATTTAGAAGGATATTAAATCATACAAAAGGCAATCCATTTGGGTTGCCTTTTGTATTTTTACACCATGAACAAGTTCTCTCACATGATGCGCATTCAACTCTTAGCTTTGTTGCTAGGAATGGTTTTAATGGGCATGAAATTTTTTGCTTATTACCTTACACAAAGCAATGCCATTTTAAGTGATGCTTTAGAATCTATTATCAATGTAGCTGCCGGTGGATTTGCCCTTTTTAGCATCTGGGTTTCGCATAAGCCCAAGGATTTAGATCATCCATACGGACATGGTAAAATAGAATTCATCTCTTCGGGTTTTGAAGGCGCTTTAATTTTTATTGGAGGCATTTATATATTATATGAGGCCGTTTTGGCCTTTTTCTATCCGCCACAAGTAAAACAATTAAGCCTCGGAATATACTTGGTAGCCATTTCTGGATTCATAAATTTTTTAATGGGAAATTACCTTGTTAAGCAGGGTAAATTAAATCATTCTGATGCCATGATAGCAGATGGCAAACACCTTATTTCGGATACTTACTCAAGTATTGGTTTGGTAGTTGGATTAATCTTGGTAAGCCTTACGCAATTACTGTGGTTAGATGCCCTTATTGCCCTTTTAATGGGCGGCGTTATTTTGTTTACAGGGTATAAAATTATGCGTAAATCCTTGGCTGGATTAATGGATGAAGCCAACGATGAAATTTTAGATCAACTACTTCCCTTGCTGCATACCCACCGTAAAAAGGAGTGGATAGATATTCATAACCTGCGCGTTTTAAAATACGGAAGCAATTACCATATAGATGCCCATGTTACCTTGCCTTGGTATTGGTCTTTAGAAAAAGCCCATGAAGAAATAAGTAGCATTGATAGCATGATTACCGAAAAATTTCACAACCAAGTAGAGTTGTTTATTCATGCCGACCCCTGCATCCCAAGTTCATGTAGTATCTGCGAAATAAGCGATTGCTTGCAAAGAAAATACAAATTTATTGCCCCATTGGAGTGGAATAAAGAAAGGGTTTTAAAGAACCAGAAACACAGCCATCCTTTAGGCGTTATAAACCTTTCCGGGGTTTAAAATTTGATTCGGGTCGAACGCCAATTTAATGGCTTTCATTAACTCCAAATTGGCCGCGGGCATTACCACAGGCATAAATTTTTGCTGAACCAAACCAATCCCATGTTCCCCACTGATGGTGCCTCCCAACTTTTTACAAAGGGTAAATATTTCTATAATGGCGGCATCTAAGGTATGGTTCCAAAATTCTTCGCTTAAATCGTCTTTTAAAATATTTACATGCAAATTCCCATCACCGGCATGTCCGTAACAAACACTTCTAAAGCCATAGCGCGCGCCAATTTCTTTTACGCCTTTAAACAATTCGGGTAAGGTGCCGCGGGGTACCACGGTATCTTCTTCTTTGTAGGTATTGTTGTGTTTGGTGGCTTCGCCAATGCTTCTTCTCAATTTCCAGAAGTATTCTTTTTGGGCAGCGGTTTCGGCAAATAGTACATCTATGGCTTGTAGGTTATATAAAACTTCGCTAATGGTTTCTACCTCTTTCATTAAATATTCCATGTGGTTGCCATCTACTTCTATAAGCAAATATGCTTGTACTTCTGGTTGAATATCGAAAGAAATCTGCAATAAATTGGCGGCCAATCTAAAGCCATCTGGCTCAACAAACTCGCAGGCCGACGGATTGCAGCCTGCTAAAAAGATGGCATTTACCGCTTCACAAGCTTGTTCGGGCGATGCAAATGGAGCCAATAACAGCAAGGTGTTTTTGGGCGCTGGAATCAACTTTAGTACCATGTTGGTTACAATACCCAAGGTGCCTTCGCTGCCAATCATCAGGTGGGTGAGGTTATATCCTGTAGCGTATTTTAGGGTGTTTGCCCCAGTAATTATCACCTCGCCATTGGCCAAAACTACCTCCAAGTTTAAAACATAATCGCGCGTTGTTCCATACTTTACCGCTCTGGGTCCGCCACTGCTTAAACTCACATTGCCACCCAAAAAGCAAGACCCTTTGCTGGCAGGGTCGGGCGGATAAAACAAGCCTTTTTCTTTCACCGCTTGCTGTAATACCTCATTTATTACGCCGGGCTGAACCGAAACTTGAAAGTTTTTTTCGTCTATATAATTAATTTGGTTAAAGCGCTCCATGCTCAAACTTACGCCTCCTTTAATGGGAAGGGCGCCGCCGCTTAAGCCTGTTCCTGCGCCGCGTGCCGTAACAGGAATAAGGTGTTGATTGCAATAAGCCAATACCTTTGAAACCTCTTGGGTATTGCCCGGCTTAAGCACAATCTCTGGAACAAACAACAAATCTTCGGTATGGTCTCTACCATGTTTCTGCAAATTTTCATCATCGGTTTGCACATAGGCTGAACCTAAAATTTCAATAAAATAGGATTGATTTGCCTCCGAAACTTTTTTATATTCCATGGTTCAAATATCTTTTTTTAACGGTAATTATCCGCATTTGAAATGCTAAATAATTCACATCTATCTTGGTTTTTTTATGTAGGTTTGGACAAATTTATTTTTCATGAAAACTAGAAGTATTTTAATGATTTTGTGGCTAGGCTTGCAAACAGGCCTCGTATGGGCTCAAAAAGAAATAAGCTTAGAAGATATCTGGACCAAAGGTACTTTCTCTGCTAAGGGAGTTGCAGGTTTTAATTCGATGCTAGATGGCAGGTATTATTGCAATTTAGACGAAAAGCAAAACTTATTACGCTTTGAGTTTGCCAGTGGTAAATTGGTAGATACCCTTGTATCCAACAAAGATATTAAGCAAGCCAATGGTGGCGAAGCCTTAGATATGCATGATTACAGGTGGAGCGAAGATGAAAGTCGTTTAATTATTGCCACCCAAACAGAATCCATTTATCGCCACAGTTCACAAAGCATTTTTTACGTGTATGAAGTAGCGAGCAAAAAATTGGTTCAGCCCGTAAAAGAAAAAGTACGCTACGCCACACTTTCGCCAGATAATAGCAAAATGGCTTATGTAAAAAACAACGATTTATATTGCTACGATTTTAAATTTCAAACAGAAACAAGAATAACCCAAGATGGCAAAGAGAACGCCATTATTAATGGAGCTACTGATTGGGTATATGAGGAAGAATTTGCCATTTGGCAAGGGTTTGAATGGAGTCCCAATAGCGATAAAATTGCCTTTTATAGATTTGATGAGAGCAGGGTGCCTGAGTTTGAAATGACCATGTACGGTAGTTTATATCCTAAGCAAAATAAGTTTAAATATCCCAAAGCAGGGGAGGTAAATTCTTTGGTTAATATCTTTGTGTACGATACCAAATCTGAACTGATTGCCGAAATTCAAACAGGTACCGAAACGGATATTTATTTGCCAAGAATACAGTGGACAAAAGACAATAATGTATTGTGTTTTCAGCGCTTAAATAGGTTGCAAAATAAACTAGAATTGTTGTTAGCCGATGCCAAAACAGGAAGCTCTCGGGTGATTTATAAAGAGGAGAATAAATTTTATATAGACATCACTAATAATTTGAAGTTTTTAAATGATGGTAAATCCTTTTTGTTTACCAGCGAGCGCGATGGGTTCAACCATATTTATTTGTATGATTTAAAGGGTAAATTACAAAAGCAACTTACCAAAGGAAATTTTGATGTAGATGATATTTATGGCGTAGATGAAAAGAATAAGAAAATTTATTATTCCTCGTCGGAGGTAAATGCAGCCGAAAGGTACTTGTACGTGATTAATTTAAACGGCAAAGACAAGAAAATGTTGAGTGAAGGTAAAGGTTGGCACATGGCTAATTTTAACAGTGATTTTTCTTATTACTTAAATGTTTTTAGCAACATGAATACTCCACCCGTTTATAGTTTGCGCGCTGCCAATGGAAAATTGATAAGAACGTTAGAAGAGAACAGAGCTTTGCAAGCAAAGCTTAAAGAATACGCGCTGCCAGAGGTTAAGTTTAGTACCCTAAAAAATGAATTGGGAGAAGAAATGAATATGTATACCATTTTACCTAGCAAACTTGATACAATTAAAAAACATCCATTGTTATTGTATGTGTATGGCGGACCAGGTTCGCAAACGGTAATGAATAGGTGGACAGGTGGAAATTATTTTTGGTACCAACTTTTGGCTCAGAAAGGATACGTAGTTGTATCCATTGATGGCAGAGGTACTGGATTTAAAGGTGAGAAGTTTAAGAAATGCACCTATTTAAATTTGGGTAAATACGAAATAGAAGATCAAATTTTTGCCGCCAAATCACTTGCTAAATTACCATACATAGACGCTAATAGAGTGGGAATTTGGGGTTGGAGTTTTGGAGGTTATATGGCAGGTTTGGGTATCTCTAAAGGCAATGAGGTGTTTAAGGCGGCCATATCGGTGGCACCCGTAACCAATTGGCGCTATTACGATAATATTTATACCGAACGTTTTATGCGCACCCCGCAAGAAAATGGAAAGAATTACGATGATAACTCACCCATGAACCATGTAGAGAAAATAAAAGGAAATTACCTAATAATACATGGCACTGCCGACGATAATGTTCATTTTCAGAACGCAGTAGAAATGGTAGATATGATGATTAAAAAGGGTGTTGATTTTGATTCAGAGTTTTACCCTAATAAGAACCATGGCATTGGCGGCAGCAAAGTAAGGCTACATTTGTATAAACGCATGACCAACTTTTTGTTGGAGAAATTGTAAGGAAAGATAAAAAAAAGTCGGTGTTGTTGAAAACACCGACTTTTTTTTGACTATTTTTTATGAACCACCAAATACTTTTTTTAGGATATCGCTTACGCGGTGCAAGGGGTCTCTTCGTATTTTCTTTTCCTCTTCGCCTACTTTAAAGAATAAGCCTGTTAAGGCCTTTTGTGTAACGTGATCGGTTAAGGTATTGGTTTTAATTTCTGGCCAAAGTAAACCACCCAAAGAAGCATCGTTGTATGTTTTTAAAACCAATGCGTAAGCTTGCTCTGCCGAGGTGTTTAAAATAAGCGGCTTAGATAAAGAATTTTGTATTTTAGGTTTAAAGGCATCTGTAAGCGGGTTGTATGTTTTACCTTGCAAATAAATGGTAGCGGCAGTATCACCTCCGTTTAATATTTCGAAACCATCGGCAATGGTTATACCTGTTACGGCAGTTACAAAGATATCTTTGGCCTCTGGTGCGGCATCTTCGGCAGCCCTGTTAATGGCCAAAACGGCCTCATTTATTAATAAACTACCACCCGGCAAACTGGTTAAAACCCCATAAACAGGAGCGGCTTCGGCTGGCAATAATATTTTAACCAGCTCATCTTTAAAGTATCCATCGGTTTTGGATAAAGTGGTAACAGAAGTATCTGTGCCAATATTAAGCGCGGTTTTTAATCCGCTAATCACCTCCTCATTGGTTAATCCGGTGGCTTGTAAAATTTCACTTACTTCTTCACACGAAGTAAAACTGAGGGTTAAAAGAAATAAGAAACTAAGTTTAACGATACGCATACGATTGATTTTTTTTACGAAAATATCAAAAAAAAGGAAAGCTAAAACAAGAATATTTAAGTTCCATTTGAAAAAGTGAATTCTTCATTTATATTGCACGATAAACAAAAAAAAAAAATGAGTAAACAAGGACATCCTAAAGGTTTGTACGTACTGTTTATAACTGAAATGTTTGAGCGTTTCAGTTACTATGGTATGCGAGCCATTTTTGTATTATTTCTTACCAAAGCCCTATTGTATGATAAAGCTATTGGTTCAGACATTTACGGTAGTTATACCGGGTTGGTTTATCTAACACCATTACTTGGGGGCTATATGGCCGACAGGTATTGGGGTAATCGAAAGTCGATTATAATAGGTGGTATTATGATGGCCATTGGTCAGTTTTTTATGTTTTTAAGTGGTTCTTTTTATACAGAATTAGAGTTAGCACGCTTTTTAATGATGGGCGGTTTGGCCATGTTGATTTTTGGAAATGGTTTCTTTAAACCCAATATTTCTACCATGGTGGGTCAGTTATACCCCAAAGGAGACGCCCGAATAGATTCAGCTTTCACCATTTTTTATATGGGTATTAACTTGGGTGCATTCTTATCGCCACTTATTTGCGGTGGATTGGGTGATACCGGTAACCCTGCCGATTTTAAATATGGGTTTTTAGCAGCCTCTATCGGAATGGTGATAAGTACAGCCCTTTTTGTGTGGTTAAAAAATCATTATATAGTTACACCAGAAGGAGAGGCCATTGGAGCCAAACCTAATGCGCAACGCAATGCTGCCGCTAACGAGCCAGCACCTGCCTCAGATTTTACCAACGGACAATTAATGTTTTGGGGCGGAGTAGAAGTTGCCTTATTTGCCTTGTTTTATTTCTTAGGTCAAGGTGTAATTGGTTCATTTATCTTTTCACTTTCTATTGCAGCACCCGGATTAATTATTTCGGATAGAAGTTTGCCAAAAGAAGATCGTGAGCGCATTGCCGTAATTTATATTGTAGCATTCTTTGTAATTTTCTTCTGGGCAGCCTTTGAACAAGCAGGCGCTTCGCTCACCTTCTTTGCCGAAGAACAAACCAATAGAGATGTTGGTTTACATATTTCAAAAACGGTTTTATCTAGCATATATGGAGCCTTAATTGCCATTTTAGCCTTCTTAGGGTTTAAGATTTTTGGCGGCATGAAAAACGAACAAAAAGGCGTTAAAGAATTAATCTTAGGCTTAATTGTAGCGGCCATTGGTAGCCTTTTGTATTTAATAATGGGTATTGCCCCAGAAGGTACAGATGTGGCTTCTATTCCGGCTAGTTTTTTCCAAAGTATTAACGCTGTTTCTATTGTAATTTTTGCGCCTATTTTCTCTATTCTTTGGACATTCTTAGGAGCCCGTAAAATGGAACCTGCGTCGCCTTATAAACAAGCCATTGGTTTAATGTTACTGGCTATTGGTTACGTGGTAATTGCTTTAGGTGTAAAAGGTATTGCACCAGAAACCAAAGTAAGCATGATGTGGTTATTTAGTCTTTATTTAATTCATACTTTTGGCGAGTTGTGTTTATCACCAATTGGCTTATCTATGGTAAATAAATTAGCACCCGTAAAATTTGCCTCTTTATTAATGGGTGTTTGGTTTTTATCTACCGCTTCGGCCAATAAGTTTGCGGGTACATTAAGTTCATTGTACCCAGAAACCATGATTAAAGTAGAAGCCGTAAGCGAGCAACAAAGCATCAATAACCTCATCTTATGTGAGAAATTAGATAAGGCAGAAGAAATTAACGGGGGTAAATACGTGAGTATTGATTTGATATCATTTGCCAAGGTTAATAGCAAAGAGCAAAAGGCAGAAATTGTAAAAGGAATATTTAAAGACTCGGTAGTAAAAGAAAAGAATTTCTTGGGTGTTACTATCAATAGCTTGTATTCATTCTTTATGTTGTTTGTAGTAATGGCCGGAACAGCCTCAGTAATCTTGTTCTTCTTATCGCGCAAATTATTGCAAATGATGAACGGAGTAAGATAAAAAAATCTCCTTTCTACGATATTTCTTTTATCGCTGTTTATAAGGGCTTGCGCTGGGTTTGTAAAAAAAATCTAAAGCAAGGACTTTATAAACAGCGATTTTTTTTGCTACCAAAACGTATATTTGACTATGCTAGAAAACATAGATTTAACACAAATTTTGGTATTGGATATTGAAACCGTACCGCAATACCCCAGCTTTGATGATATGCCAGAAAATTGGCAATATTTATGGCGTAAAAAAGCCACTACGCTTAGAAATGTAGAAGATTTATCAGAACTAGAGGTATATCCTCGTGCCGGTATTTATGCAGAGTTTGGCAAAATAGTCTGCATTTCTTGCGGCTTTTTTAGTAGCTCTGGCCGAACCTATCAATTTCGCGTGAAATCTTTTTATGGGGATGATGAGGCCAAATTGTTGAGCGAATTTAACCACCTATTAGAGCGCCATTTTAGCGACCCAACAAGCTCCTTGTGTGCCCACAATGGCAAAGAATTCGACTATCCATACATTGCCCGCCGTTGTTTATTAAACGGATTAGAAATTCCAGAATTGCTAAATACTGCGGGCAAAAAACCTTGGGAAATAAAACTACTAGACACCATGGAATTATGGAAGTTTGGCGATTATAAAAGCTATACTTCCCTCGAATTATTGGCCGCTTCTTTTGGTATACCCACGCCCAAAGATGATATTGATGGCAGCAAAGTGTGGACAGTCTATTGGAATGACAAAGACCTTGAGCGCATTAAAATCTACTGCGAAAAGGATGTAATTACCGTGGCACAATTACTCCTAAAATTTAGAAACGAACCCTTGCTAGACCCGCAACAGATTATTACTGTTTAAGTTCCTGAATAAATATTAAGGAAATAGTGTCAAATTTTATCAATAAATTAGTTCCAATATAAGTTTTGATAATATTTCAACGTCGCTATCAATAGTTCCTTTCATATACCTGTTATATACATTATTATCGTCGGGAGGATTTAGATTTAAATGTAAGCCCTTTTCTAATGCTAAGAGTCTTAAAAACTCTCGTTGTGTTCGTCCATTTCCTTCTCTAAATGGATGTAAATAGTTTACGTTATCTAAAATTTCTGCTAATTTTTTGGCTAGCTCCAATCTATTCGACTTTTTTATGTTACGGTATTCCGAAATTAAAGTATCAATATATTGAAATCCATTTTGAAATCGTTCCCCATTGAAAAAGGGTTTTCCGTTCTTGCTTATATTTACAGTGCGAACTTGGCCAGCCCATTCATAAACATCTTGAAATAAGTGATGATGAATCTTGAGTAACGAATGAGAGTCTAATATTTTAAAAGGATTTTCTGTTAATTCTTCAACTCGCTTGGCAACTTTTAAACTTTCAAATGCTAGTAATACTTTTTCATCTTTGATATTGGCTAAATTATATAGCAAGCCATTTTTATTTGTGTATTTAAATTCTGGGTCTATATAGTGATAACTATTTTCCATAAATTTTGTGCAATTTTGTCAATAAGTCAGAATCAGATATTACACCTTCTTTCCAATCTAAGTAAATTTGAACTAACTCTTGGGTTGGTTCAAAACCTTCAAACATATTTGTACCAATTGCATTAGCCGTGTTTTCCAAC
>JAUYMZ010000448.1 GCA_030699355.1 Bacteroidota bacterium
TAGATTTTTATGTAGAAGAAGACCCTAACATACATTCATATTTGATTGGCGACCCTAATAAACTGAAACAAATTTTAATTAACTTAGCCAGTAATGCCATTAAGTTTACGGAAAAAGGCGAAATAAAAATTAAGCTCAGTTTACTTAGTGAAACACCAGAATCGTGCACAATTAAATTTGAAGTTATTGATTCTGGAATTGGCATTGCAGAAGAAAAATTAAAAAAATTGTTTGCCCCATTTACCCAAGCAGATGCCAGCACTAATCGCAAATTTGGAGGAACAGGTTTAGGACTTTCCATTAGCAAAAAGTTGGCTGAGCTTATGCAGGGAGAAATTGGAATTGAAAGCTCGCCAGGTTTGGGAAGCAATTTTTGGTTTACAGCTAATTTCTTAAAACAGCCTTTCCAATGCATTCCATATATAGAAAACAACCTGATGTTGGCTGCTTATCAAGCCCAAATTTTAGAAGATAATAATGGCTTAGCAAAGAGCATTCAACTTCATTTAAATAATTGGGGAATACCCACCCAAATTTGCAATACAATGGAGGATATTGTGATTCCAAGCACACAAAAAAACCATATTCTCTTTGTTGGAACTACCCACGAAATCGACTTATTAAATAACCCCAAATTACCACAACTGCTAGCTTCTTTTGAGTTTAGTCTATTTCTGAGTAAAGAAAAAAGTAGTAAAATTACCAGTTTAAGCAGACAAAAAGGATTTCATCAAACTTTATTTAAACCCCTTAAAATACCCTATTTATTTAAAGAACTTTGTGCCGCACTTAATATAGAACTAAACGAACCTTTACCTGTAGCATCTACAACCATAGAAGATAAAAAATCTAAAGTTGAACATTTAAAAATTCTACTTGTAGAAGATAACCTCATTAACCAAAAAGTAGCACAAGCTTTACTCAAAAAAATGGGTTGCGCCTCTCAAGTTGCAGGAAATGGCGTAATTGCACTTCAGTTAATGAAAGAACAAGTATTTGATATGATTTTTATGGATTATCAAATGCCTGAATTAGATGGATATGAAACCACCATTAGAATTCGAAGTGGCCATCATGGAAAATCTAGGCCAGATATTCCTATTATTGCCATGACGGCTAATGCGATGAAGGGCGACCAAGAAAAATGCATGGAAGCAGGCATGAATGGTTTTTTATCGAAACCTATTATTCAAAATGAATTAGAAGAAATGCTCTATGAATGGGCAAATTATATTGAAAAACAACAAACCGAAAACACCTAAAATGATTATCAATTTAAGCAATAAAAACGCCCTTGTTTGTGGCAGTACAAAAGGAATTGGATTTGCCATAGCCAAACAATTTGCCATTTTGGGAGCCAATGTAACTTTAATGGCTAGAAATGAAGAATTGCTAAAAAAAGCAGTAAAAGATTTGCCAGCAGATAATGGCCAAATACACGATTATTTAATAGCCGATTTTAGCAAACCTCAATCTGTAAAAGCGGCCATAGAAACCAAAGTTCTATCCAATAATATATACCATATTTTGGTTAATAATAGTGGCGGCCCCGCTCCTGGCCCGGTTTTATTGGCCAAAGAAGAGGAATTTTTGGGAGCGCTAAATGCACATTTATTGAGCAGCCATTATTTGGTTCAGGCCTTAGCCAATGGCATGAAACAAGCACAATATGGCCGTATTATAAACATCATTTCTACCAGCGTAAAAATACCTTTAAAAGGATTGGGCGTTTCTAATACTACCCGCGGTGCAGTAGCAAGTTGGAGTAAAACCTTAGCCGCCGAATTGGCTCCCATGGGGATTACAGTAAACAATATTTTACCGGGCGCTACGGGAACCGACAGACTAACACAAATTATTGAAGGCAAAGCAGCCAAACAAAACGAAACAGCCGAAGAGGTAAGCAAA
>JAUYMZ010000449.1 GCA_030699355.1 Bacteroidota bacterium
TGTAGCCAATGGCATAACAATTAATACAACAGGCTTTACTGCTCCAAGTGCCAACTACACAGTAGCTCAACCAACCTTAAGTGGAAACATTACTCCAAAAATGCTTGATGTGATCGTAAGTGCAATCGGTAAGATTTATGATGGTAACGATGATGCTACTTTGAGTGTTGCAAGTTTTGTAGGTATTGTTGGAGCTGATGATTGTGTAATAGGTGGAGTTGTTACAGCAAACTTTAATAATAAAAATGTTGGACTAGCAAAGCCAGTTACACTAACAGGTTTATATACTAAATCTGGAGTGGATGCGGGGAATTATGAAATTACACAGCCAAGTGGCTTAACTGCCGATATTACTAAGAAAGCATTAACTCTTACCGCACATAACCAAGAAAAATGTTTCAATACAGTATTTAACTTTGCTGGAACCGAATTTAGTTTAATCGGTTTAGTTGCAGGTGATGTAGTAAATGGTGCAACTTTAACAAGCGCTGGTTCTGTAATAGGTGCCACAGCAAGTTTAACACCTTATGCCATTATTCCAAGTGCAGCAACAGGAGCAGACGTTGGCAATTATACCATCACTTATGTTAACGGTGGTTTAAGTGTTCATGGTCTTCCAACTGCATCTTTCACATTTAATGATGCTAGTCAGTGTTTAAATGGTAATTCATTTGTAATAACCAATACCTCAACACCAGGTTTGGGTGCAAGTTCTGCATCTTATATTTGGAATGCTCCTTTGGCAATTGGTCTAGATCCAATTGGAACTAATCAGACCTTAACATATACTTCAATAGGAAATTATTCAGTTAATGTGCAAGTTACAAGTAATAAAGGTTGTATAACGTTAAGTAGTTTCACAAACAATGTTACAGTAGTAGAACACCCAACTGCTAACTTTACAACCACAGAAAACTCTGGTAATATAGCCAACGACTTTAATATTTGTACAGGAGCAACCGTTAATTTTAACGGCTCTAGTTCAAACTTTGGATTTGGCGCTACTTCTCTAACAACTTATCAATGGAGAAGAGATGGTTCAACCATAATAGGTGCTCCAAACTCAGCTATATACTCACCTGTGGTAAATGCAATTACTAACCCAGATTTATTTGATTATACTTTACGTGTGAGAGATAACCAAGGTTGCTGGAGTAATGATGAACCTACTTGGACTGCTGATCCAAACCAAGAAATATTTGTATATCCTTTCCCTGTTCCAAGTTTTACTACTCCGGTAGTGGGTACGCAAGGTCAATATGGTGTGCCTGCAAACAATGGTAATGGTGGCCAATTATTATGTCATGGTAAAGTGGTTTTTGGTAATACTTCTACTATTCCTTCAGGTTCTATTGTAAGATATGTTTGGATGTATGGCGATGGATCTGCCAATGACACAGTGTTTACTGCGGACAATGTAAAACATGAGTTTCCTGTAAATTATACCATGAACTGGTTCGACCCTGGTTTTCCTAATACACGTAGAAGCATTACTTTAGTAGCTAAGTCAGACGAAGGTTGTATAACCTCAGTTACAAATACAAAGGATATTAAAAATGGACCAGATGCCATTATCGGATTATCAGATACCACAGTTCAGCCATTAATTGGAAATTCATTTTTATTTCACAATGCTTCCATGAATCGCCATCCATCTTTTATTGATTCTTCATTATGGAATTGGGGTGATGGAACTACAACCACAAATACCACTTTTATTCCTAAGGTATATGCTGCAAATGGTAATTTCAGGGTTCACCTTATTAATTATACTGGAACAGGCTGTACAGATACAGCATACCTTGATTTAACTGTTGGTAATCCAGTTTCTTCTTCATTTACATATACTCCAAATGCTTGCGGTTCAACGGATGTTAGTTTTACTAATACCTCTACTGCTGCAACAAGTTATTCTTGGAATTTTGGTGATGGAAATTCATCAACTTTAGCAAATCCAACCCATACCTATGCTGCTACGGGCACATACACTGTAATCCTAACTATTAATGGTACAACTGCTTCTGCTCCTCAAACAGTGCATGTAGCGGCTGCTCCAGTGGTTGGTGCCATCGTAAATGGCGGACCAAGTGCTTGTGGTAACATTTATTCATTTTCGAATACATCAACTGGAGTTAACTTAAGTTATGCTTGGACATTCTCGGGAGGAACAGGAGCTGTTTCTACCAATTCAAATGCCTCAAGATCGTATTCAGGTGCCAATACAGAAACAGTAGATTTAATTGTAAGCGCTGATGGCAGATGTCCGGTTAGTGCTACACAATTATCATTTACTTCTGTTGCTGCTACTGCAAATCCAGTTGCTGTGTTAACTATTGGTGCTGCTTCAGTTCCAAATTCAACTTCAAAATCAGTTAACAATGCTAGTACAAATGCTAGTTTGTATTATGTGAGTTTAGATGGAGCAGCCTTTGCTGCTCAGGTAAGTTTCCCTTATGATATTACTGGATTAAGCGATGGTTTGCATACAGTTAGATTAGTAGCAAGTAATTTAGATGGTACTTGCAAGGATACCGCTACTGCTAGCTTTACCATTACTTCTGTTCCATGTGCTGCTACAGCAAATTTTGATATTCTACCAACTTCAACTCAATTGCTATCTGGAAATAATTATACCTTCTTTAACACAACTCAAGTAAATGGATTTGGTTGGGTTGCAGGTAACAGTTGGGATTTTGGTGATGGTACAACTGCCAGCACTGCGCATGTTTATGGAAAAACTTTTGCTGCTCCAGGAACCTACGTAGTAACTTATACAGCTACTTTAAGTCCGGCAAATTGCACAAGCACCATTACTAAAAACGTAACCATTACAGCACCAACTGCTGCCACATTCACACATGTTCCAAATAATTGTAATGATTTAAATGTAAGTTTCACAAGTACATCAACTGGTGCAACAAGTTATTCTTGGAATTTTGGTGATGGTAATTCATCTACTTTAGCAAATCCAACACATACTTATGCGGCAAATGGTTCATATTCTGTAGTACTAACCATTAATGGAACGGTTGTTTCTGCACCACAAACAGTGCATGTAGCTTCAAACCCGGTGGTTGGTGTTATTGAAAATAATGGTCCTAGTGCTTGTGGTAAAGTTTATTCTTTCACCAATGTTTCTTCGGGTGTAAATTTAAGTTATGCTTGGTCTTTTTCAGGAGGAACAGGCAGTGTTTCAACAAGTGCTTCTGCTAATAGGGTTTATTCTGGAATTGCTGCGCAAACTGTTGATTTAATTGTAACTGCAGATGGAAGATGTGCGGTAAACGCAACCCAAATATCATTTAACTCTGAGGCTGGAACAACAGCTCCAACAGCAGGTGTTTCTATTGGTGCAGCCTCTTTACCAAGTGCAACCTCTGTTTCAGTTAACAATACAAGTACAAATGCCAATTTATATTATGTAAGTTTGGATGGAGCTGCATTTACATCAGAAACTACTTTCCCTTATGATATTACTGGTTTAACAAATGGTTCGCATACTATTAGGTTAGTAGCAAGTGATTTAACTGGAACTTGTAAAGATACTGCCACAGTATCATTTAATATTACTTCAACTCCTTGTATTGCTGTAGCTGGTTTTAATATTACACCTGCTGCTTCTCAGCCACTTTCTACCAATAGATTCGATTTCTTTAATACCACTCAGCACAACGGATTTGGTTGGGTTGTTTCAAATGCTTGGGATTTTGGTGATGGTACAACTAATACTTTAAATACTCACATTTACGGAAAAACATATGCTGCTCCTGGTACTTATCCTGTAACTTTAGTTGCAACGTCGAGTACAGGTTGCTCATCAACCATAACCCAGAATGTTACTGTTACTGCAAGTGCAGTGGCATCTTTCACTTATATACCTAATGCATGCGGAAATAAGATAGTGGCCTTTACAAGCACTGCTGTTTCTGCAAGCAGCTACTTATGGAATTTTGGTGATGGAAATACTTCAACATCGGCCAATCCATCACACACTTATGCTGCGAACGGAAGTTATTCTGTAACACTTACTATTAACGGTTCTATTGTTTCTGCACCTCAAGTTGTGCACGTAGTTTCAAATCCTGTTGCAGGTGTTATTGGTTCAACTTTAAATACTTGTGGTAATATTTATACCTACTCAGTTACGGGAGCTACCGGAGTTAACCTAACCTATACTTGGAATTTTGCCAGTGGGAATGGTTCTGGAGCATTAACAGGAAATTCTGTAACTAGAACTTACTCTGCTGATGGACCTGAAACAGTTTCGTTATTAGTTTCAGCCGATGGCAGATGTAATGCAACTGCAGCCGACCTATCTTTATCTGTTTTAGAAATTGGCACCCCGGTTAGCGCCGACCTTCAAGTTACAGCTTCTGATGCTTGTAGTGGAGTTAGAACCATTAACAATGCGGGTTCTACAGGAGCTACTTCTTATGAAGTTAGTATTGATGGTGGTGCTTATGTTATTAAAAACACTTTCCCTTATGATATCACTGGATTAACTCCTGGTAATCATACCGTAAGTTTAAAAGCCATTAATGGTTTATGTTCTGATATTGCTACTGAAACTTTTGTGGTTGGAAGCTTAACTGCTGGTTTTACATCTAGTTCTAGCTCATGTGGACCAACAGTAACTTTTACAAACACCACAACAAGTACATTTGGAACACCAAGCTATGCTTGGGATTTTAATGCTGGCGAATCAACTTCAATATTAGTTTCACCAAGTTACACTTTTGGTTCAGCCGGAACAAAAACAGTTAGTTTGGTAGCAACTTTACCAAATGGTTGTTCAAGTACTTCAACTAATACAGGAATTGTTGCCAATGCAGGTTCAGGAGTTCCTTCTGCTTCATTTACATCTGAAATGATAGTTAATGGTTCATGTAACACAGGTATTAAGTTTACAAGTACTTCTACAGGAGCAACTACCTATGTATGGACATATGGTGATGGTACCGTTTCTGTTCCATCTACAACAACTACCATTTTCCATGCTTATGCGGCTACAGGTACTTTTGCAGTAACATTAACCGCCTCTGGTGCTTGCGGACAAAGCAGTTCTCATACAGCCAATGTGGTTGTAACTGCTACTGGTTATCCTACGCCGGAAGTTAGCTTCTCAACAGATATTGCAACACAATGTATTACTGGAAATAGATTTGACTTCTTTAACCGCACTCAATTAAATGGTTGGGGTTGGGTTCCTACTTATCGTTGGTATTTTGGTGATGGAACCACCGATTTCGTAAATTCTTATGCTTATGGTAAAACCTATGCTTCACCTGGTACTTACACCGTAAAATTAGTAGGGGTAAGTAATTTTGGGTGTGCAGATTCTAGCACCATGCAAGTGGTTGTATTAGCTCCTGGAGCTTGTACACCTGGAAAAATGAGAGAGGCAATTGATGGAAAAAATACCAGCCTTGATGCTTCAATTTCTAAGTTTGATAACGGAGCAAACACCACTGGTTTAACAATTTCTACTGATATTAGTAACGACCTAGTTTTATATCCTAATCCAAATAATGGAAGCTTTAAGCTAACATTTAAGGATTTGAGTAGCGATGAATTTGTTGTTTCAATTGTAGATATGTTAGGTAGACAAGTTTATTTGAACAATGTAGATTTTAAAGGTTCAAAAGAAATGAACCTTACTGATTTAGATTTAGCACCTGGTTCATACAATATTATTTTAAATGGTTCAAACGATGTATTTGCTAGAAAGTCGTTTGTAGTTATTAAATAATCACATCCTTGAATTAATTAAATTTTGCAGCAAGCCTCAGATTTCTGAGGCTTGTTTTTTTTATAACAGTATTAAACTTTGTAATTCGCTCTTTTATTATTTGTTTCGCGCACATGCATCCTTGTTTAATTGTTATTATGGGGCCAACAGCCGTAGGTAAAACTCAACTTACTATCGATTTGGCAAAATATTTTAATTCGGAGATTATCTCCAGTGATTCGAGGCAATTTTACCAAGAGATGCAAATTGGAACCGCCAAACCAAGCAAAGAGGAACTGAATCAGGTTAAACATCATTTCATTAACAATCGCTCGGTTCAAGAATATTATTCTGCAGGAGATTTTGAAAAAGAAGCTAAAACATTACTTACAGAAATGTTTAATGCGGGTTTAAATCCAGTTTTTGCAACTGGGGGTTCTGGGTTATATGTTAAAGCAATATGCGAGGGTTTAGATGAAGTGCCATCAGCCGATTTAGTTCTTCGGGAGAACCTGATTTTGAATTATGAAACCCATGGAATATCCTGGTTGCAAGAAACACTCCTTTCTTTAAATCCAGAAGCCTTTAGTAAAATGGATACCCAGAATCCACAAAGATTGATGCGGGCTATTGAACTGTTTAAACAGGGCGGTATCGTTAAAAAGGATAAAATACAGCCGTTTTACAAAGTTGTTAAAATTGGCTTGAACCGAGACCGCGCTGATTTATACGCTAGAATTAATGATAGAGTAGATAATATGATGGCGCAAGGACTGTTGGAGGAGGTGCAATCATTGGTTCAATTTAAAAATGAAAATGCCCTGCAAACTGTAGGTTACTCTGAGCTATTTGATTATTTAGAGGGTGCCTATAATGTAGACCGAGCGGTTGAGTTAATTAAGCAAC
>JAUYMZ010000452.1 GCA_030699355.1 Bacteroidota bacterium
GATTGTGCCTTACTCGCAACCAATAGCGTAAAAATTAGGATATAAATTATTTTTAATTTCATTTTTTATTTTTTGTAATTCAAACGATTTTTGGCGCTTTAAACTTTGATAGGTTCCCCAAATATTTCCCCCGTAAAAAACAGTGCCCATCATTAAATTTGTATATCCAAAAAGGGATACTGCGCCATATCTATTAAAGCTATATGCGCTTAAGTAGGCGTGGGTGCTTACCATAAGCAAGTGAAGCATACCTTCATAGGTTTTACCCATCCAAATTTTGCCGCTTCCGGGTATAAGAACAGAGGCAACTATGAACTTTTTTTCAATTGGTTTTTCGGTCTGAACCCACTGCCTGTTTAAATTAGAAAAATAGGCTGTATCCAAGGTATGTGCATGGTTTTGCAGAAACTGTTGTGCACTATCTGTGGAGGAATTTAAAAGCAAGTACCGTATTTGAAGTTCTTGCGGAAGTTGGGTCCAAATTTTATTTAAAATAGCACTAGAATCGAGTTGAAAGCATAGGGCTGCTATTTGGTTTAGCATAAAACTTGGAATGCTATCTAAGGATATCGTTTGCCTAATTTCTTTAAAGAGTAATTCGTTTTCTTGTAGGTTAAAAAGGCAGTGTAAATACAAGGAGTTGATTGGGTTAATTTTGTCAATTAAAAGGGAATCGTGTAAGGCAAGTTTAGCTTCTAAAAAACGGCTTTCACATGCAAGTTGCTTGGCATAGATAAAACTGTGTTTTTTATCGAAGATGTTTTGAGAATGGCCCCTAAAATGTGCCAACATGAAAATAAAGAAAAGTATTTTTTTCATGGAAGGTCTATGGCTTTCTCACTGTCGTTGGTAAAATAATCTTCGGTTCTTCCATTGCATCTCAATAATCTATCTGCGGTTAAAAACAGTCCAATGGGTAGGGGGTATTTTTTTATAGCCAATTTTGCGTAGTAGGAGCAACTTGGGTGAAATTGGCAGGTAGACCCATCTTGGGAGGAAATGTACTTTTTATAAAATCCATGTAAGCCAGTATAATGGGTTGGTTCAGGCCGAGGTTTTTGAGCAGTAATTAAATCTTTTTGTAAGTTTATGGGCTGCCCAAAACAAAGGGCGGCCATTAATATTAAGTTAAAAATAAGTGCAAATTTCAATTTCCTCATTTTTTTATATTTATTGCAATAAAATTAAAAACCATCTATGAAAAAAGTTTTACTGCTTAGTCTTTCCATTTTATTTTTCTCAATCACCTTTGCTCAAGATCAAACAAGAATTGAATTTGATGCAGATAATGCAGCTGGAGGACATTATTACACATACCCAATTGGTGAAAAAGGGGTAATACTCATGTACCTGCCAAAGGGTAAAGAAAAAGGAAAATCCAAAGAAACAGCCTATACCCTTAAAAAATTGGATATAAATTTTAAAGAGACGGGTAAGGGTTCGTTTATTCCTCCAAAAGGATTTACGCTAGATAAGGTTGTAAGTGACGCCAATAATTTATATGCGATGTTTTCGCCTAGGGCTAATTTTAAAGAGTATGCTGTTTTTAAGATTGATAAAACCACTTTAAAAACGAGTGTTTATCAAGGAGAATATCCTAAGCACCTAACTTTCGAAGCGATGGAGGTTATGAATGAAACTGTTTTTCTAGGATTTATTGCTGGCCCACACCCAAACACACCACAGCTTATACTTTGTTTAACTATGCCTGTTTGTTTTATCCCTTATTTTTTTTACCAACCAAAGTATTACTCTATGGTAAGTGCCGTTGATTTTAGTAAAAGGGTGGCCTCTAGAAAAGATTTTCAACTTGGGGGTGGTAAAGGATTAAAGGTGGCATTTTTAGATATGACTAAGAATGATTCGCTTCAAAAGGTTGATTTACTATTATCTCTAATTGGTAAAAAGGAAACTCGAACTATTCTGCGTGAAATGAATACCAAAACCATGGAAAAGGAAAAGGTGTTTAAATTAACAAGTGGGAAAGATATTGCTACAGCCAAAGTGTTTAGCACCAATCCTACTGATAAAATTATTTTGGGTCAGTTTAAAAATAAACCGGGTAAATCTAGAAAAGAAAGAAAAGAAGCTGCTAAAAAAGCACCCGGCGGATTATTTATAAGCATGGTAGATGGGGGTAAGCAATCCTTCACAAAACTAATTCCTTTTTCTTCGTTTAAGAATTTTACCATCAGCATACCAAAAGACCCTAATAAGAAGGATAAGAAAACATCTAAGCGAGAAGTCGCAAATAATAAGAGTTTACAAAATATTATATCTTTTACTTTTCATGATATTTTGATTAGAGAGGATGAAATTTTAGTTTTTGCTGAGCCGTATTATCCAACCTATCATACCGAAACTCGTGTTGTTATTGTAAATGGAAGAGCTACAACCCAAACAGTAGTTGTTTTTGATGGGTATAGGTTTTTAGGTGCCATGGTTATGGCTTTTGATATGGAAGGAAATATGAAATGGGAAAATGGATTTAAAATTTCTAATGGTCCGCTTTCTTTCTCTACAAGTAGAAAATTTGATTTTTATGAAACTGAAGACGATGGTATAAAGGTGGTATACAATAGTGCTGGGTCTATTTTTTCTAAAACTATTTATGATGATAAGGTAGATTCTGAAGTAGAATTAATGAAGATCAAAACTTTAACCAATGATAAAAAAGTTAAAAACCTAGACTCAAGGTATACCGAAGTAAACGGAACAGAGTATTGGTATGATAATTTTTATCTTGCTTTTGGAATGCAAAAAATAACTTCTGAAGCCAAAGCTAAAGATAGGGCTAAAGACGAAAAGAAAAACAGAACTATTTTTTACTTAAATAAAATTGAAATTGAAGAATAAGTTATTTTGTTTGCTGTGGCTGAGTTTATTTTCGGCTGCTTCGCATGCGCAAGAATATAAATCTTGGTTCAAAACCATTGCTCCACTTGGTTCAGAATTTACAGATAGAAGCACGGTTTTGGCTAACTTAGAATTGGATAAGCCAGCCAAAAAATCTAAAGTGAATATCAAAGCATTTAAAGAATCTAACGATTATTTTATTGATAGATTCTTAAATTCGGGTAAAGTTATTGCCTATAGTAAAGCCAACTTATACCTCGACAGGGTAGTTGATAAACTGCTAGCCAACGACCCTGCTTTGCGAGCTAAGCTTAAATTTTATATTGTTTATACTTCCGAAGTGAATGCCTTTACTTTTACCAACGGGATGATATTTGTAAATATTGGTTTGTTTGCCCGTTTTGAAAATGAAGCGCAATTAGCCTTTATTTTGGCTCACGAAATTGCCCATTATACCAAAAAACATGCTTTTGAGCGCTATAAATTTAGCACCGAATCGGAAGTTGAAGACATGGGAGAGGAGGAATTTCTGGAAGTTGTATTGAGTAAGTTTTCAAGAAACCAAGAGTTTGAAGCCGATGATATAGGCTTCGAAATTTTCAGAAACTCTGGCTATGCACAAACCGAAGCTGCCAGTGTGTTTAATATCCTAAAGATTTCTGAATACCCAGTAGAAAATAAAAAAATTGAAAAGCATGTTTTTGAAGGGCCGTACTTAAAGGTGCCTTCTGCCTACTATCCAGATTCTGCTATTCAAATGATTATTAGTTCGGATGAAAATGATAGTACACATACCCATCCTAGTAGTGGCAAAAGGCAGGCGGCTTTGGGCAAAAAAATGGATGCGAACGCTGCCAGTAGCGGACAAACTTTTAGGGTAGATGAACAAACGTTTAATCAAATTAAACTTGCCTCGCAATTCGCTTTGAGCGAAATTTTAATTCAAGAGAAAGACTATGTAAGTGCAATTTACAATACAGAGCTATTGTTATCAAGGTTTCCAAACCATGAAACTTTGCTTTCCCTGAAAGTGAAAGCCTATTACTTTTTATTGGCCAATATTGATGCGGGTAGCGGTTCTTCGGTTATTAAAAAGCCGCAGAGAATAAATGGTGAAATTAAGAAGTTTCATCAGTTGTTTAAAAAGTTGAGTTTAAAAGAAACCAATACCTTGGCGCTGCGTATTGCTTGGGATATTCATTTAGCGAATCCTAAAAATGAGGAGATTAAACAATTTACTCATGCCATTACCAAATTGTTTGCTATCAGCGTAAGCACAGATTTAAATCAATTTGCCCAATCTACAGAGTATGATGAAGCACTAATAGCCTCTTTCTACTTACAAGATACCTCCCAAGAATTTAGTAAGCGTAAAAAATTTAACTCAGGAAGTGGCGCCGTTATCAGGAAAAAAAAGAATCAACCGAAAGAAAGTTTCGTAAAATTTGCCATCCCAGATTTAATAGAAAACAAAGAGTTTAGGTCGGTTTTTACTGATATTGCCAAAGATGTAATAGCTTACAAAGAAGCTAACCCAGACCATATTGAACAATACGATGATGCCGAAGAAGATATTTCTCGGTCTCGACCTGCTCCAGAAGAAAAGAAGAAAAAGAAAAAGGGGTCAACCAAAAAAATAATTGAGGCTCAGAAGCCCTTTACAACAGATAAATTATTAATTATAGATGTTAGTAATATAAAACTCGACCTTAGCTCTGGTAGTCCGGTAAAATTTTTCTCTATTAAGCAAAAGCAGAAAGAGTTGGTAAATACCTTACAAACTTGTGCTAAGCTAACTGGTATAAATTTAACAGTGTTTAATCCTGTAGATTTAATAGCCAACGATTCGCAATTTTATAATGATAGAAACACACTAGAAGCATGGAAAATGGAGCGTATTACCAATCGCCACATGGAGGAAGTTTTGCCTTCTAATTATCAAGAAATACAAGACTTGTGTAAGCGATATGATACCAAATATGTATGTTTTATAACTACCCGTAACATCATTTTGCCAATAAATCAGTCGAGATTATTTTTAGATGTTCTATATACGGTGTATAATCCTCCTCTGTTTATTTATACCATGCATAGTATTTTTAGGTATAAAAGATACAGCGCTATTTATATGCCAGTGTTTGATATTACCTCGGGTAAAGTGGTGGCCGACTATTCCTCTCAATACGATTATCCTGATCACCCAGATTTAATGAAGGCCGAATTCTATTATTTCTTAAATTCAATCAAAAAATGAAAAGATTTTCATTTATATTTTTTCTAAGTATTTCTTTATGCCTGATCCAAAATATGGTTTTGGCACAAAGGGTGGCAGGATACATGGGTAAACGCTTTTTTGTGGGAGTTCCTGTTTCTTACATGCCAAACCTATTAGGTCTGCTATCTGAAGATGTTAACCACAATGGTGAGCATCGATTTTATATGATTAATGCTCCTAAAATTGGGGCTAGTGTTGGTTTTGTTGCAAGCAATACGAGGTCGATTGTGCTTGATGTTGATTTTCAAAATATCGGAGGATTCTATGCAAGACCTAAAATTTCTTCTGCTTCTCCAACTGATTTATTATATAGTAGAAGTCAGCTTGTTTCTTACAAGTTTAGGTTTCAAAATGCGTTTCAACATTGCGCACCAGTTGGTGGTTATAGCGGAATTACCTTGGGACTAACCACCTTTAATAATTCATATATGAATATTGGGGGCAACATACAACCAGCAGATAGAACTATCGATTATTCTCTAGGATATGCGGGTGGCTTAAGACGGGTTTACAAAGATAAAATCGTGTTAGATTTAGGTTTAGAATTCAATTTTTCTTTTAAAACAATAGGTGCTTTAATTGATACTGAAAATCGCTACGAAACGGATGAACAAGCGGTAGGAACCTATGCCATTATTAAAAACGGTGTAAATAATATCATCGTTTGTAGAGCCGCTGTTTACTTATTGCTTTAACTATTTCTTCCTAAACTGATTGCCAAATACTTTCTCAAATTTCTCTAATTTAGGAGCTATTACATATTGGCAATAACCTTGTGAACTGTTTTGATTGTAGTAATTTTGGTGGTAATCTTCTGCTTCGTAAAAATTACTGTAAGCAGATATCTCTGTTACAATGGGCGCCTTAAAAGCGCCACTTGTATCTAAGTCCTTTTTAATTTTTTCGGCAATGTTTTTCTGATTTTCATTGAGGTAAAATATTGCCGAACGGTATTGAGTTCCTACATCATTGCCTTGTCTGTTTAAGGTTGTTGGGTCGTGTGTTTGCCAGAAAACAGAAAGCAGGGTCTCAAATGAAACTTCTGCCGGATTGTATACTAATTTAATTACCTCTGCATGACCTGTTGTACCTTCACAAACTTCTTTGTAGCTTGGGTCTTTCACTTGTCCGCCGCTATACCCAGAAATTATTTTCTTAACACCTGGCACGCGCTGAAAAACGGCCTCTACACACCAAAAACATCCAGCACCTAAAATGGTACTATCTAACTTAGTTTCGTTTATTTCCTCTGTCATTTGATTGTTTATTTCTGTTTTATTGCCTTTTTCTGTTTGGGTTTGGCACGACATTCCCAAGAATAAAAATGTACTGATAATAATGGGCTGCAACATGTTGTTTACTTATTAATTGGTTTGGCATACGGTAATCTGCCTATTTTCTCTGCTTGATAATAGGTTTCTAATCCATGAACCAAGCTTGTTTTAACTTTGCTTAAATCAATATATCCTGCTTCTTCTAATATCTCTTCTGCTATTATAATTTCCTCAACACTGCCTATAATTAGTACGGTATCATTGCTTTTAATAGGAATAATCTCTACCAATTTCAATCCTATTTTAAGCATGCTATCTTTTACATAAGGAGCTTTCACTTGTGCCGTAAATTCTGGTTCAAAGCCACATTCCGCAAACTCACTTTGATTTCTTTCATATCGGGCAGAACTTTGATGTGCTTCCTTATACTTTTCAACCGGAATATGATTTAACGTAAAGTATTCATTACTTACAATATTTTCATAAGTATGTTTTTCTACCGAAACAGGTCTATGTATAATTCCCATTAACGCAGGATTGGCCCCAATATGCACAATCTGAGAAAATATGGCTAGGTTGTTTTCTCCATTTTTTCCCTGCGTGCCCACTAATATCGCAGATTTTATGCCACCCAAACCATTTATTAAATTGGTTCGGTATTGCTTTTCAAAGCCTGATATATCTGCTGCATAAATATGTTTGTTCATTTTATCCTCCAATGCTACTCATGCCCCCATCCACCGCCAAAATTTGTCCGCTAACCCAAGGTGCATTTAACAAATATAACGCTGCTTCGCTTATATCCTGAGCCGAACCAATTTTTTTAAGAGGATGTCTTTCTGCTGCTGAAGCCATTTTAGCTTCACTGTTTAATAATTTCTCTGCAAGCGGAGTTTCTGTTAAGGAAGGAGCAATGGCATTGACCCTAATTTTGGGTGCAAACTCAGCCGCTAATGATTTGGTTAATCCTTCAATCGCTCCTTTAGCGCCGGCAATACTGGCATGAAAGGGCATCCCTTTTTGCACCGCCACTGTACTAAACAAAACAATAGATGGCGAATTGCCCTGAAGTAATTGTGGTAAATATTTTTGAATGGCCTTAATGGCACCTAAATAATTTATCTGTAAATCGTTTAAGAAATCAGCTTGTTTCATGGCTTTAAATGGCCTCAAATTAATGCTTCCTGGGCAATATATTAATCCATCTATGGCTTCTGTAATTTCTGGAAATTGAACTGTTTCTTCTGTGATATCTATGCTACTGAATTGGATATTCGCAGGAACTTCAGCTTCTTTCCAACTTCTACTCAATACATGCACTTGGTTGCCTGCATTGGCCAATGATTTTGCCAAGTGTAAACCAATTCCGCTGCTACCGCCAACAATTAAATAATTTTTCATACTTCTTTTAACAGCAGCGTATAAAAATTGTTTAGAATTTCTTTCCGTGGGTACTGGCTATAATCTTTTTTAGTAAGCGAGGAAACGGCTTAAGTGCCATTATTACCAACCAAGTAATTTGGGTTGATCCAAATAGCTTTTGAAACAATCTGCCTACTCTTAGGCGTGTAGAAAAATTTTGATGCCAAGCCTTTCTGTAATTTTCTTCAAACAAGGCACGTGCCTGTTCGTCTTCGCAGTTTGAAGGGAATAATTTGCTCAAAATATCTGCCGCACGCATGGCCATGCTCATCCCATTCCCGCACAATGGAGCAATCAGTCCTGCCGCATCTCCCAACATTATTACATGTTGCTCTATCAGCGGCTTAGGTTCAAACCGAATTTGTGATATTACCAAGGGTTTTTGATATACTATGGTAGACTCAGTAAATATTTTTTTTAAGCGCGGATTTTGATAAAGCACAGCTGCTTCCATTTCTTTAATTTGATTGCCATGTTTGCTTAAATTTTCTTGGGTGGTTAAGTAACACAAGCAATAGGTTTCTTGGTCTATTTTTGAAATACCACAATATCCATCTTTAAAATTATGAAGCTCAATTAAATTGTTGGCAAAGTTGGTTTTGATATGGTATTTTACACCAATATAATTGTCTTTTCCTTGTTTAATTTCTTGGGTAAATGCCCTGTTGAGTTGAAGGTCTAAATTGCTTTTCTTGCCATAAGCACCAAAAGCATAATAACTCTTAAAAGTTCCAGAACTGCTGCTTATTGTAAATTTATTTTGTTCAAATTGAACTGCCGTTACTTTGCAATTTTGATGGGCAACAACGCCAACTTTGAGGGCTTGGTTAAACAATAATGTATCGAGTGTATACCTCGAAATGCCAAATCCGCCTAAATCTAAATTTTGTTGTAGGTAATAACCATTTGGTGCGCTGATACCCAATTGTGATATAATGGGCAGGTTCATGTCTTTTAATGGAATGCCACACGATTCAATAAAATCCCAGCTTTCAAGAGAAATATACTCTCCGCATACTTTGTGAAAAGGGTAAGTTTCTTTTTCTAACAAAAGCACTTTTTTACCTTGTTGAGCCAGTTTAATAGAAAGGGTTAATCCTCCTAATCCACCGCCAATAATGGCCGCATCAAATATGTTATCTTGCTGCATGTTTATAAACGATTAACCACCTAAAAGCCCACTTCCAATTAATTTGTATGTTTATAAAAGAATTTTCTGGCAGTAATTGTTTAAGTTCTTGGTAAGAAAATCCTCTTTTTACAGATAAGCACGCGTCATTTTTTACCAAATAACTCGATGAAAATAATTGGGTCAGCCATTTAATACTATAATAGGCAAATGGATGGCGATGTAAATCGTTGATGAAAAATCCTAGGGTAGATTGCTGCTTCATTTTTAAAAATAATTCTTCCAAGGCGGGTTCTTTAAAATGGTGGCAAAACAATGCGTTTAGTATAATGTCAAATTTTTGATGCCTATTTAAAAAGTCGCGATAGTCAGCGCAAACAAAGCTGATTTCTGGGTAGTTTTCACAATGTTTTTGCGCAAATTGTATGCATTCTTTTTTTAAATCTACGCCAACTAATTGCAACTTTAAATTGTTTTTTCTGGCCCAATTGGCAATGCTTCTTAGATTGTCTCCGCCACCGCAACCAATATCTAAAACAGTATAAGTTTTTGTGTCTTGTAAATGAAAAGAGGCCATGGCATTACAAGTAACGGCATGGCCTCCTAAAAATGTGTTTATGGTGTTTAGTTCGTGAAGGTTTACATGTAAATCTGGCGCAGGAATATTGTCCTCATCCAACAATTCTAATTCGTAGCTTCGCTCTCTAAACTGTGGCATATCCTTATTTTATGCCTGTACTTTTTTAATTTTTAATAAACTAAAATCGGTGTTCTCTTTGCGAATGGTATTGCTAAGTTTTCCTAAGCCATCAATCTCCATTTCTACCACATCTCCATCTTGCAGCCACTGAGGTTTAAAGTTTTTATCGTTTAATAAACCTGTACCGTTTAATTCAAGAAAGCATCCCGTGCCCACAGTACCAGAGCCAATCACATCTCCTGGCAAAATATCAACACCATAAGCGCAACGCTCAATAATTTCAGCAAAAGTCCAATCCATATCTCCCACACTTCCTTCACTCACCAAAACACCGTTTACCCAGCATTTCATGGTTAAGTTATAGCTGTTTCCAATATGGCCAGCTTTTGCCGGAACTTTATATGATTCAAGTTCATCAGGTGTCACAAAATAGGGACCAATTACGGTAGAGAAATCTTTACCTTTTGCCGGTCCTAGGTTGAGTAGCATTTCCTCCATTTGCAGGGTTCTTGCGCTCATATCGTTCATAATCATGTAACCTGCAATATAGTTATCGGCTTCAGAGGCTTTAATATTTCTTCCTTTTTTGCCAATTACAATGGCTGCTTCCAATTCAAAATCTAACTTTTGAAAATGATCTGGCATGCAATAAATCTCTCCCGGACCTTGCACTGCATTGTGGTTGGTAAAGTAGAAAATAGGATATTGGTCAAATTCCTCAATCATGGGTACACCGCGATTTCTTCGGGCCGCTGCCACGTGTTGTCTAAAGGCATAACCATCTCTGCAAGAAGTTGGGTTAGGAACAGGTGCTTCCAATTTAACTTCAGAGAGCTGTATGGGTTCAAGCAAATTGGGATTGCTTTTGAGTTGTTCATCCAGAGATTTAGCCAAATTCATGGTTTCTTCTCCGCCTTGCAAAAAGGCTAACATATTATCTGGAAGTTGGCTATTTAATTGGTGTGTTGGCCAAATATGTGAATTTTGAAAAATGCCTAACTGCGTTTTTCCGCCATGTGTATAGGTTACTAATTTCATATTATAATTTAGGTAGGTTAATTTTGTCTGGTACAATTAAAATTTGCCCATAAAATTTTTGCAATTGCTGGTACATCGATTGGGCTTCAATTAAATTTCTATAATCGCCAACACGCAATTTAAAATAAGGCTGCTGGTAAATGAGGTAAATTTGTTCTTCGGGAAAATCAGTTAAAAAACGTGTTCTTAAAGCATTGGCATTGTTTCTGTCTGAACCGGTAAATATTTGAATTCGATACCCCTCCATAGACTGACTCGCTTTATTGATTTCGATATTTTTCAATACCAAAGAATCCAAATGGGAATCTGCCTCTAACACCACTTTATCTTGTGCTTTTACCAAGTGTAAGCAAAAAATAAGTGAAAGTGTGATAATCAACTTTTTCATATTTTTAGATTGTAGGTTGAACCAATGTAATACTTGCAGAAGTTCCAATTCTAGCGGCTCCGGCTTCAATTAATTCTTCTGCAAACTTGCTTGTTTTAATGCCACCTGCTGCTTTAATTTTAATTTTTGCTGGCAAAGATTTTCGCATTATTTTAAGGGCATCAAGGGTGGCTCCTTCAGGACCAAATCCGGTAGATGTTTTTACAAAATCTGCTTCACAATCGGCGCAAATTTTGCAAATAAGCTTAATCTCTTCCTCGTTTAAATAGCAAGTTTCGATGATTATTTTTACCTGTTTATTTTGTAAATGACAAGCCGTAATAACTGCTTGGATATCGTTTTGTACGGTTGCTATATCTCCGCTTTTAAATGCGGCAATATTGAGTACCATGTCTATCTCATCTGCCCCCGAGTTGATGGCTTTTTTAGTTTCTTCAACCTTACTAGAAACAGTATTGTATCCAAACGGAAAGCCCACTACAGAAATAATTTTTACAGGTGCTTTTTTAATGGTTTTTTTGGCAAGCTGAACGTAATACGGAGGCACACAAACTCCATAGAATCCATGCTCAATGGCCTCTTGACACAATTGCACTATATCGTTCGTTAGTGCATTTGGCTTTAGGTTGGTATGTTCTATATAGTTTGCTAAATTCATTATTCTTAGTTTAAGTCTTCTTTTCCATGGCAAGATTTGTACTTTTTGCCACTGCCACACGGACAAACATCGTTTCTTCCAATTTTTACTACGCCTTTTACTTGAGCAGGTTTTTGTGGTTCTTGTGCACCTTGTGCTGCTTGTTGATTATTGCGTTGTGCCTCGGCTAAATCATCTGTTCTCGATGTTTTTAGTCGGCTTGTATCTACTCTTTTTGGTTGTTCGGCTTGTTTTACTTCAGCGGCACTTTCAACCGGAATAAAACCTTTAAACAACATACCCAACACTTGTTTATGAATGCGCGAAAGCATTCCTTTAAACAAATTAAACGACTCTAATTTGTAAATTAACAAAGGATCTTTTTGCTCAAAAACTGCATTCTGAGAACTTTGCTTTAAATCATCCATCTCACGCAAATGTTCTTTCCAATCGTTATCAATTACAAATAGAGAGGCAAACTTTTCGTATGTTTTACTTATCTCTTTGGCTTCTGTTTCAAAAGCTTTTTTAAGATTTACTGGTATTTGCATGTTGTGTATACCATCACTAATAGGCACAGAGATAGATTCAAATTGAGCCCCTTTATTGTTGTATACATCTTGTATAACTGGCCAAGCCATTTTAGCCATTTCGCTTGTTTTGTGATAGTATTGAGCCAATAATTCGTCAAATAATTTATCACTCACCGCATGTAATTTGCCCCCTAAAAAGTCTTCTTCACTTAAGGTTGTTTCGTAGGCAAAAATGCGCATTACCTCAAACTTAAACTCTGAATAATTTTTCTGTTCTTGATAGGTTTCAACCAACTCTTCGCAGGTATCTGCCAACATATTGCTAATGTCTAACGCTAATTTATCTCCGTATAGTGCATTTCTACGTTTGCTGTAAATTACCTCCCTTTGAGAGTTCATTACATCATCATATTCTAAGAGTCTTTTACGTATTCCAAAGTTATTTTGTTCTACCCGTTTTTGGGCTCTTTCAATATTTTTGGTAATGAGTGAGTGCTCAATATTTTCGCCCTCTTTCATTCCCAATTTATCCATAATCCCTGCAATTCGTTCTGAACCAAATAAGCGCATTAAATCATCTTCCAATGAAACAAAGAATTTAGATGAACCTGGGTCGCCTTGTCTACCTGCACGACCTCTTAGCTGTCTATCTACCCTTCTACTTTCATGGCGTTCTGTACCAATAATAGCTAAACCTCCCACTTCTTTTACCCCTTCGCCAAGCTTAATGTCGGTTCCCCTTCCAGCCATATTGGTGGCAATAGTAACCGCGCTTTTTTGTCCGGCTTCTGCCACAATATCTGCTTCCTTTTGATGTTGTTTGGCATTCAAAACATTGTGCTTAATCTTGCGCATGGCAAGCATTCTGCCCAATAACTCACTCACCTCAACAGAGGTTGTACCCACCAATACTGGTCGGCCTGCTTCTGTTAATCGAACAATCTCGTCTATTACGGCATTGTATTTTTCGCGCTTAGTTTTGTAAATAACATCCTCATCATCTTTTCTAGAAATGGCTCTGTTGGTTGGTATTTCTACCACGTCTAACTTGTAAATTTCCCAGAATTCACCTGCTTCCGTGGTGGCTGTACCTGTCATACCACAAAGTTTGTGGTACATTCTAAAGAAGTTCTGTAAGGTAACAGTTGCGTATGTTTGGGTAGCTGCTTCAACTTTTACATTTTCTTTGGCTTCTATCGCTTGATGTAATCCATCGCTGTATCTTCTGCCATCTAAAACACGACCCGTCTGCTCGTCTACAATTTTAACTTTACTATCCTGAATAATGTATTCTACATCTCTCTCAAACATGCAATATGCTTTTAAGAGCTGATTGATGGTATGAATACGCTCAGATTTAATCGTAAACTCAAGCATTAATTGCTCCTTGCGTTTGGCTTTTTCATCCTCAGGTAAGCTAGATTTTTCTATTTCTGCTATTTCTGAACCTACATCTGGAATAATAAAAAAGTGGGGATCTTCTCCCGAGGAAGTAATAAATTCAGCTCCTTTTTCGGTTAAATCTACCGAGTTTAGTTTTTCATCAATAACAAAATATAAATCAGCATCTACTTTATGCATTTCCTTTTGTTGGTCTTGCAAATAATAGTTTTCTGTTTTGTTCATTATTTGGCGAGTTCCTGGTTCACCCAAAAACTTAATTACCGCCGAATTTTTTGGTAATCCTCTATAAGCTTGGAATAACTTAAAACCGCCTTCTTTTTCATTGTTGGCCGCAATTAATTTTTTTGCATCTGCCAAGGCTGTGCTCAAATATGTTTTTTGGGCGTTAACCAATTTTTCAATTCTTGGTTTTAAAGCATAAAACTGTTGGTCGTCTCCACGTGGCACCGGACCAGAGATAATGAGTGGGGTTCTGGCATCATCAATTAATACAGAATCTACCTCATCCACCATAGCAAAGTGGTGTTTGCGCTGAACCAACTCTTCTAAGCCATTGGCCATATTATCGCGCAAGTAATCAAAACCAAACTCATTGTTTGTACCGTAGGTAATATCTGCTTGGTAAGCCTTTCTACGCTCTGCCGAATTGGGTTGGTGGTAATCTATACAATCTACACTTAAACCATGGAATTCAAATAAAGGGGCATTCCATTCGCAATCCCTTCTGGCAAGGTAATCGTTTACGGTTACAATATGAACACCAAGGCCGGCTAATGCATTTAGGTACGACGGTAAGGTAGAAACCAAAGTTTTTCCTTCACCCGTTGCCATTTCCGAAATTTTACCTTTATGCAAAACCATACCACCAATCAACTGAACATCGTAATGAACCATGTTCCAGGTAATCATTTGACCTGCGGCTTCCCAAGAATTGCCCCAAATAGCTTTGTCGCCTTCTATTTTTACAGGTTTTTTAACCCTGGTTCTAGCACTTAATTCTTTGTCGTAATTAGTTGCCGTAACCACCAATTGTTTGTTCTCACTAAGTCTTCTGGCAGTTTCTTTTATAACCGCAAAAGCCTCCGGTAAAATTTCATTGAGCACAACCTCTAGTTCTTGGTCGCGTTTCTTTTTTAGAACCTCAATTTCTTTAAACAAATCATCCTTTTTAACTAAATCTATTTGGTCTGCTTTTGTTTCTTGTAAAATTTCAGCTATGGTATCATCAATTTCTTTTAATCTGGCCTCAATGGTGTGTTTAAACTCAGCTGTTTTGCCGCGCAATTCATCATCACTTAAGCTGCTCAATTGAGCATATGCCGCATTAATTTCTGTAACTATCGGATATAATTCTTTTAAATCGCGATCGGCCTTACTGCCAAAAATTTTAGTAATGCCTTTAAAAATGCTTCCAATCATATATGTAGGTTTTCTCTTGTATGTCTATGCAAAATGGGCATAGGGCTGTAAATTTATATTATTTTTCCTTATCGGCATAAATTGTACCAATTATATTTGTTGCTCTAGCTCTTTACCCACGGTAATTGGCGCATTTATAGCGGTTTACTTATATATTCCTGAACCAATTACTCGCCATTCATTCTATAAATTTTGCCGTAAATTTTGCCATAATGGCATAGCTCTTTTTAAAATTAGGTTAATTGGGCTGCTTTTGAAATTTTTAAGTAGGATTTGGCATATTTAATCGGGTTGGTCTTGGTTGGCCTGACTTCTAAACCCGAGTAATTTTCCTGTTGGCATCCCACTGCTATAGCTCATCATATTTTTTTGTTCTAACGAGATATAACTTAAGGCTTCTATGGGTGGGGCCATTAAATCAAAATTGAGGCAATATTGTATGGCTTCGGTAAGTATAGAATGTATGCTTTCTTGGTTTATGCAGCATTTTCCAATGTCGTTAAACATAAACGAGAGCGGCCTTTTCCCTTCAATAAACAAGTGTTGTTCTTTATTCACAAAAACCCTTGCTACCAAATAGCCTAAATCGCCTTCTCTATTGTATTTTATACTGTCGGCCAAAAAATTATATATCTGAATCATGCCACAAAATTCGCGCATAGGTTCAGCCTGAATATAAGGATTGCTATGGATAAAATGCCCAGGCGGGAAATCAAAAATATTGGTATGCATCATGAGCACTAGTGTATCGCCACTAAATTTTAAATGCATTTCATAATCGCCCTTTTCGTAGTACTTTATCTCCACCCGCGATGATGCGCTATCAATTTCTTGGGAAAGTTTTTCGGCTATTTCTTTGGCTGCCACCTTTAGCATATTAAAAACTTGATAGGTGCTTTTATAGGCCAATTGCTTCGTGGCCGATTTTTTTAAAAGCAGTTCTTTTATGCTGGCTAATTTATCTTCCATGGCTTTTTTATTTAATAGGCCCTTGCAAATAAAACGCGTTCTTTAGATTCATTTCCTGTTAAAATACACTTCCCAAATTCTTGAGCGTTCTCTAAAGGAATACACCTAATAGTTGCTTTTGACAATTCTTTTATTTTTTCTTCTGTTTCAGAAGTACCATCCCAATGGGCACTTACAAAGCCAGTTTTGTTTTCTAAAGCATCCATAAACTCATCCCAAGTATCAACGGTATGAATATGTTCGCTTCTATAATCCAATGCTTTTTGATAGATATTCTGTTGAATTTGCTCTAGCAAATGTGGGATTTTATGCTCCAAATCTGCGGCACTCATTACCTGCTTTTCTTTGGTATCTCTTCTAGCCACCTCAACCGTTTCATTTTGCACATCTCTTGGACCAATGGCAATTCTTACTGGAACACCCTTTAGCTCATAATCGGCAAATTTATAACCAGGCGTTAGGTTTTCTCTATCGTCTAATTTAACAGAAATACCTTGCTTTTTGAGTAATTGAAAATATGCATCGGCCTTTTCCATAACCAAAGTTTTTTCTTCGGCTTTTCTAAAAATAGGCACAATAACTACTTGTATAGGCGCTAATCTTGGCGGTAAAACCAAGCCTTCATCATCGCTATGGCTCATAATTAAGGCACCCATTAAGCGGGTAGAAACGCCCCAAGAGGTAGCCCAAACGTATTCCGATTTATTTTCTTTGCTAACGTATTTAACATCGAAGGCTTTCGCAAAGTTCTGACCTAAAAAGTGGGAGGTTCCCATTTGCAAAGCTTTACCATCTTGCATCAATCCTTCTATACAATAGGTATCTATAGCTCCAGCAAAACGTTCATTGGCCGATTTAACTCCTTTTACTACTGGAACTGCTAAAATATTCTCGGCAAAATCTGCATAAACATCCAACATTTTGCGGGTTTCTTCCACCGCTTCTTCGGCTGTTGCGTGGGCGGTATGACCTTCCTGCCATAAAAATTCGGTTGTACGTAAAAATAATCGGGTACGCATTTCCCATCTTACTACATTGGCCCATTGGTTCAGCAATATAGGTAAGTCTCTATAACTTTGAATCCAGTTTCTATAGGTATTCCAAATAATGGTTTCGCTGGTTGGTCTAACAATTAATTCTTCCTCCAATTTAGCATCTGGGTCTACAATTATTTCTTTGGTTTCTGGATCAACTTTAAGTCTGTAATGAGTTACAACCGCGCATTCTTTGGCAAATCCATCTACGTGGCTGGCTTCTTTGGTAAAGAAAGATTTTGGAATAAAAAGTGGAAAGTAGGCATTAGAGTGTCCAGTCTCTTTAAATCTTCTGTCTAATTCTGCTTGCATTTTTTCCCAAATGGCATATCCATATGGTTTTATAATCATGCATCCTTTTACGTCGGAATGCTCCGCCAAATCTGCATTTTTTACAAGATTATTGTACCACGCACTGTAATCTTCACTTCTTTTTATTTTTTTAATTTCCATATCTTGCTTTTTGGAATAGTATTTGTTTTTGTTAGAAATATAGCACAAAAATACTTTTTAGTTGTTACTTTGTATAAGGAATAAATAATCCATCACTATGAAAAATACATATTCCATAATTTATGCGCTGTTAATGTTTGCATTAGCATCATGTAGTCGCCAAAATTTTACGGCTATTAGTCAGGTAGAAGACGATTCTTACTGGACAGAAAAGGACGATGAACGCACAAGAGGCACAAATATTAAGTCTGTTGAGCCTTGGAACAACAAGAAAGAAAATCGGTCTGAACCTACGCCAAGTAGATATAATAATGAGGCTCCACCCAGTTCGGCTACTCCAGATTATGAAGACCAACGAGGTAGGCAAGCCAGACAAACATGGGAAAGTCAGCGTTACAGCGATAACAACGCCAGCCAAGAAGATAATTCAGGCCTAAACAGCCAACAAAATATAGCCCAAGACGATATGGAGGAACGCGAAAATGAGCGCGACGCCAGAAGATTTGGTTCAAACCGAACCGTTTATTACGATGACCCTTATTTCCAAGCTTTAAGTCCGAACTGGGGTTGGACAAGCCTATACGCACCCATTGTACGCCCAGGTTTTTATAATTGGGCACCAGGTTGGAATGTAGGTTTAAGCTGGAATAGCTTTAATGGATTTGGCATTGGTTCTGGATTTGGTATGGGTATGGGCATGCAATTTGGTTATGGCTTTGGTTATAATCCTTTTTTCTACGACCCTTGGATGTATGGCGGCGGTGGCTGGGGAATGGGTTTTCACAATCCATGGTACATGCCTATGTATAATCCTTATGCTCCTTGGGGCTTTAATCCTTGGTATAACCCTTACAGATTTGGCTTTGGATGTGGTGGATTCTATAATCCTTGGGGCTTTAGAAACCAACATCATTACGGTGCCGGTAGGGGAGATATTGTAACCAATAGGCCTTTAATGCAACCGAGAAATTCAATGGGTTCTTCTATTCCTTCTGCAGTAGGTACTAATAGACCCAATAATCAAATTTTTGATGGAAGGGCCGTGAGAGATGCAAGACCTAATCCTACCCAAAATTACAATGGAAGCGCCACACCCAATGCTAGGCCCAATGAAAATATTAGGTATTCTCCAGATAGGCCAGCTAATAGTAACTCACCAACTACTAGGCCGGGTGGAGAGTTGAGGCCTGATGAAAGTGGCAGGCCAGTTTATGTTTCACCTAATAATAATAACCCAATTAGAAGCGCAGAACCTTTGCCTACCCAAAGCAACAGGCCAGGAGGAGAGTTAAGAGAAGGTCGCGATGGTAGGCCTGTTTATATTCCACCAGGCAGAAGCAGGTATGATGGCATAGAAAGCAGGCCAAGTAACAATAATGAGCGCCCGTCGCGCAGCTATGATGGAGACAATCCGGGTAGAAGTCCTGGCAGTTCTAGGCCAGTTATTGAAAGCCCAAGAAACAGGGGTGGAAATGGCGGATTTAGCACGCCACCGCCATCGCAGCCTGCACCAAGCAGACCAAGTTATTCGGCTCCAGCACCAAGCAGGCCTAGCTCGGCGCCATCTCCAAGTAGCAGACCTTCGCAAAGCGCGCCAAGTAGCAGACCTCCAGCTGGTGGTGGAGGCATGCGTCCTAGATAATTTTTTTAATTTTTAATACAACATACATGAAACAAGTGATAGCCATTTGCCTGAGCGCTTTATGCTTGCAGGTTTCGGCACAAAATCAAGAAGATATTTTGCGATATAGCAATCGAGGTATGGTTGGTTCAGCCAGAACAATGGGTTTATCTGGAGCTTTTGGGGCGGTTGGCGCCGATTTAAGCTCAGCTTCTATTAACCCCGCTGGTTTGGGATTATATAGAAATAATCAGTTTTTATTAAGTACTGCCATTACATCAACCCTCACAGATGCTTCCTATACTGGAAATACCATGAATGATAGCAGAACCAATTTTAATATTCCAAATATTGGTATAGCTTTAAATTCTACCAGTTATCACTTAGGTAAACCTAGAACATCTGGCATTATAAGTGGTACTTTTGTAATGGGCTTGAACCGACTCAATGATTTTGGGTTGAACAGCCAATATTCTGGAAATGTAAGAAATGCAACGGTTGGAGATTATTTAGCAGGCCAAGCCAACGGGATAAACTTTAATTTTTTTAATGAAAGTTCATTTGATAATTCATTGGCTGCCCAAGCTTGGCGAGTGGCATTAATTGATTCGGTGCCTGGCTCAAACAATTATATTTCTATTCAAAATTTATTGGGTGATACTGCCTATTCGGTATCACAATTTCAACAAATAAAAAACCGTGGTAGAATGCAAGAATGGTATTTTGGAGGTGGGGTAAACGTATCCAACTTTTTGTATTTAGGAGCTACTATGGTTATCCAACAAGCCTCTTATACCAGCGATTTAATTTATAGAGAAACTTTAAAAGAAAGTAGTATTCAAAATAATCCTTATAGTTCTGTATCTATTAACCAAAACTTAGAATCTACAGGCTCTGGCGTGGGAGGAAAGTTTGGGTTCATCCTTCGACCTGCAACTTTTTTACGTGTAGGTGGGGCATACCATACGCCTGTTCGTTTATCAATGACAGATAATTACCAAAACTCTTTGAGTATGCGTTATAGTAATGGTGCTGTGTTTAACGCTCCAAATCAAATTAGAAAGGATTTTTATGAATATCAAATTGTAACTCCTGCAAGATGGCTGGCCAATGCAGCTATTATTGTTGGGAAGTCGTTCTTGTTTACGGCCGATTATGAAAGGATAGATTACAAAAATGGCCGTTTACAAGCTACCAATGATATGGCAGATTTTATAGTGGCTAATTCTAATAATAAATTATTGCATGATGTGGCAGAAATATACCGCACTGGAATAGAATTTAGCTATGATTATGTGCGGGTTCGTGCTGGATATGCCCATATCGGTAGCCCGTTCAATGCTCAATATATTAGTGAAGAAAACGGCAAAAAGCAGTTAATTAGTGGAGGTTTGGGTTGGGTGTACGACAATTCCATCTTCTTTGATTTTGCCGTAAGTAGTTTAATAGGAACAGATTTTCATGTGCCGTTTGGAGGTAATCCAGCCACAGCTTCTATTAATACCAATAGGTTAAACTTTATGTTTGGCGCCGGGATAAAGTTTTAGTAAGAAAATAGCATAAAAAAAGGCTGAGTAAAGATTTACTCAGCCTTTTTTTATGCTATTATTTTCGTGCAATTTATTCTGATTTAGAGAATGATTTAGAGATGGTTTTTGAACCTTCTTTAAAACGAATAAAGTAAATGCCTTTTTGTAAATCGCTAATGTTTATATCAGTTTCAATACCTGTGTGGTTAATTGATTTTACCTTAGAACCTAATACATTGTATATTTCCATAGAAACGGGTTCACGCGATGCACCTTGGTATTTAATAACCAAACGGTCTTTAGCTGGATTAGGGAATAAGCTTAATTCGCGATTAACCGCAGTTTCTTTTACCGAAGTTACCCATGCATTTAAGATAAACTCAACGGTATCTCTGATGCTAGGATTGCTTTTTAAGTAACAAACAACTTTTCCAAAACCAGAACCGCTTTTATCGTTTAGAACAAAATCGCCTTTGAATTCGCCAGTTTTACCTGGAGCTAGAATAAATTCTGCTTTAGAACCAACAGATAAATCTACCAGGCAATTTCCTGGGTCACACATACCAAATTCCCACTCGGTGCGGGTAGATGAAATTTCAATTACTTCCCATTCAAAAACACTATCAGTGGTATTGTTAGTGAAGTTAGATTTGGCATCTAATTGAAAGAAAGTGCTTGGCCCTTGCCCTCTGCTCACTTTTGGATTGAAGGAAACAGATTGCGCAAATAAACTTGGGACAACTATGAGGGTTAAAAAATAAAGTATTAGTTTTTTCATATCATACAATTTTTAGATTCAAAAGAGTAATTTTGTTACTTCTTTGGATCAATTGGATGCAAAAGTAAAGCAAATTTTCTTAAAAAAACACTAATACTTCATGAAAATCATAATAATAAATGGTCCAAACCTGAATTTACTGGGTATTCGGGAAAAAGAAATATACGGAAAACAGGATTTTGATTCCTTTTTTTTACAGTTAAAAGACCATTTTCCTGCCATCGAATTAAGTTTTTTTCAAAGCAATGTTGAAGGTGAAATCATCAATTGTTTGCACGATGTTGGGTTTAGTTATGATGGTATCATTCTCAATGCAGGTGCTTATTCTCATACATCTGTGGCCATTGGAGATGCTGTTGCCGCCATCACCACACCTGTTGTAGAGGTACACATAAGCAATTTGGCTGCCCGCGAAGATTTTAGACATAAAACCTTTATCGCTCCACACACAAAAGGGGTTATTTTTGGTTTTGGACTAAAGGGTTACCAATTGGCTATTCAGTCTTTTTTGTGAGTTTATGTTGGTTCAGACCTATAAATTCTGCCACATGAGGTAGCTGGCTAAATTGGCCAATTTTGCCAAGAAAATGAGCAAATACAATGCTTTTAGGGTATACCCCATATAGGTTTTGAACCGATTTTTGTGGCGCAACGGTTTTGCGTTTTTTCCACCATTTTCTCCATTTAAAGAAGAAATGAGAATGGGCTAGGTGCACCGCTTTTGAGTCTTTAAAATTTCTGTTTTTTATAAAGTAAAACGAACTTAATAAATCGAGTGTAGACCTCACTGGAATTAACCAAAACAGGGTTGAGGTTGCACTGTTTTTTAACAGCATTTGTAGCGAATTTCTAAAGTTTAAATAGGTTTTTTTTGGGTTGCCTTGTTGCAATGTGCTACCGCCCAAATGATAAACAGTGCTGTTGCCAACATACCAATTTTGATACCCTGCCAATTGTAAGCGCCAACATAAATCTACTTCTTCCATGTGGGCAAAAAAGTGTTCATCGAAACCGCCAACTTCGTGAAAGGCTTTTGCCCTCACAAACAAACAGGCGCCGCTAGCCCAAAAAACAGGAACATTATCATCGTATTGGCCCTTGTCTATTTCCATATCTTCGAATAGGCGCCCTCTGCAAAATATATAGCCTAGATGGTCTATATAACCGCCTGCTGCCCCAGCATATTCAAAGTAATTACGATTGTTGTATTGCAATAATTTGGGTTGTGCCGCTGCAATTTTTGGGTCGCTTTCCATCCAAGAAATGACAGGCTCAATCCAATTTGGGCTAACTTCCACATCATTGTTTAACAAGATATAATAATCGGCTTGAACCCATTTCAATGCCTCATTATATCCGCCTGCATAGCCAAAATTTTCTGATAGCTGTACAACTTTTACTTGCGGATAATTGCTTTGTAGAAATGATACAGAATCATCGGTGGAAGCATTATCTGCTACAATTATTTGCAGGTTTTCATAGGTAGAAGCCAGAACGCTAGGTAAAAATTGTTCTAGTAATAAGCGTTTATTCCAATGTATTATAACTACCGCAACAGAGGGTTGGTTCAGGCTCATGGATTTTTTTTCTTTTTATAGGGAGCATAAACAAAGCGAGCCTCTTCTGGTGTTACAAACAAAATGCACATAAATTCTTTGGCATTTTTATAGTTGGCTATAAAGTCGGCCTCCCTTTCTGGAAGCACCAATTTACGTTCTTTCAATTCTTCTAAAGTGGTGGCGTTTATGCTAAATTCTCTGGCATAATCTTCTTTTAACAAAATAGCTTCGCCCAATTTTACCTCATGTTGGTGTGCCACAAAAATGGGATATTGGGTAAAACCTTCTTTCACCATTTCTAAAGATACTTCTTTAATCATTGGGCTATAAAAGCCTAAATCGTCTTCTAGTACTTCTAATAACTTTTTTAGAATGTCTTCTTTTTCCATTATTTTAAAATCAATAAGGCAATATTTTCTACGTGGTGGGTGTGTGGAAACATGTCTACTGCTTGCACTTTGGCCACTTCATACACCTCTGTCATTAAGGCTATATCTCTGGCTTGCGTGGCAGGATTACAACTTACATATACAATCTTTTTAGGCCTCACCTGCAACAATTGGTGAATCACGTCTTCATGCATGCCCGCCCTTGGTGGGTCGGTAATTACTACATCTGGATTGCCATGGGTTTCAATAAATGCTTGGGTAAGCAAATCTTTCATATCACCAGCAAAAAAATGGGTATTATCTATTTGGTTCAGGGCGGCGTTTTGCTTGGCATCTTCTATGGCTTGCACCACATTTTCTATACCCACCACTTTGTTGGCTAATTTAGAAACAAATAGGGCAATGGTTCCCACGCCGGTATACAAATCGTAAACCAGCTCAGTGCCTGTTAATCCGGCAAATTCGCGGGCTTTTTTGTATAGTTCAATGGTTTGGTAGGCATTGGTTTGGAAAAACGATTTGGGTCCGATATAAAATTGAAGGTCTTCTAACTCTTCAATTAAATGGTTGTTTCCCTTGTAAACTTTAATATCTTGATCGTATAAAGAATCGTTTTTCTTTTCATTAATCACATACATTAGAGCGGTAATTTGCGGGAAGTTTTGATGTAAATGTTCCAGCAAAGCCTCACGATTGGCCACATCTTCATGACCAAAGCTCATAATTAGCATCCATTCTCCTTTGAGGTTGGTGCGCAACAACATATTGCGCATAAAACCTGTTTGGCCATATAAATTATAAAAATCGTAATCGTTTGCTTTACAAAAATCGCGCACGCTGTTTCTAATTTCATCATTTAACTGCGGCATTAAATGGCAGGTAAATACCTCAAAAACTTTGTCGAACCTACCTGGAATATGGTAGCCCAAACCCATGTTTTCTTCTTTGCTGAGGGTGCCAATTTCCACTTTTTCTGTGAGCCATTTTCTGTCGGTAAACGAAAATTCTACCTTGTTTCTATATTCAGTTGTTCTGGCTGAACCTAAAATGGGTTCAAGCGGAGGGAAAGGGAATTTGCCGATTCTTTCAAAGGCATCGAGCACTTGTTGTTGTTTGTAGCGCAACTGGGCTGGGTAGCTCATTTGTTGCCACTTGCAGCCACCGCAAGTGCCGGCATGTTGACAAAAAGTATCGATTCTATCTTCCGAAGGTTTAACTACTTCGGTGATGGTGGCAATTTCGAACCTACGTTTATTTTGAATAACGCGCGCGTTCACCACATCACCCGGAACGGCATATTCTACCATTACCACTTTGCCATCTGGTCTGGCTATACTTTTACCTTCGCTGCCTGCATTTTCTATCAATAGATTTTCATAGAAAATGGGTTCTTTTGATTTCTTTTTGCCCATTAGGGGCGCAATTTAAGAAAATGCTTTTACATATTGCTTAGCTTGTTTTCAAAGCCTGCCACCAATGTCTATAGAATGCCTAATAGTTTTTGAAGCTTTATTTATCTTCTTGCGGTAAATTTTGAAATAATGATAGCCACAATGGTTACCATGTAAAACTGACCAATGATACCCCAAAAGGCGGCTAAGAGTCGGGCGTTATCAGTAGCAGGGGTAATGTCGCCATACCCAATAGTTGAAAGCGTAATGCTGCTAAAATAGGTTATTTGGTGGTAGATTTCAGGGATAGTATTACCATGAATATTGTTGAGGCTTTCTGGGTGAATAACTTGCAAAAAGATAAAGCTAAAAGTACTTAACAATACCAATAAAAGAAATCCACTTAATGAGCCATAAACCACACTTTCACTTACTTCTTTTTTCTTTGTAATTTGTTTTAATGTTTCAATGAAAATTAATATGTAAAAGGCGATATAGGCAAATAAACCTAAAAGTGCTGTTGTAAAATTAGAGAAAATCTCTGAGGCAAAAATTGGCTCCAGAACAATGATAACAAATAGGACGTTTTTTAGCCAATTTACCCAGTTTTTGTTATCATGAAAAATACCCATTGAAACAATGCCAAGTAATACCATGTTAAAGGGCCATACATAGCTCGAGTAAAAGCTGTTTGAGAAGAAAAATATTCTATTGAAAATTACCATAAATAAGGCAAAAAGCAATAGCTCAAATCGGTTAGCGTATATCCACTTTTTCATTTACTTTTTTCACTTTTCCTTGATGAGAAAATGCTTGCCTTATTAAAACAGCTTAAATCCTTAGATTATATTTACTTCAGGCGTGATGGTAATGCCAAAAGTATTTTTTACGGTTTCTTGAATAAGCATTGCCATGGCGTAAATTTCATTTCCGGTGGCCTCACCGTAATTAACTAATACCAAGGCTTGGTCTTTATGAGCACCTGTATTTCCGATGCGTCTTCCTTTAAAACCGCAATATTCTATGAGCCAACCTGCAGGTACTTTTACCAAGTTATTTGGAAGGGGGTAGCCAGGTATAGTAGGAAATTTTGCTTTGAGTAATTCATAGTCTGAGGCATTAATTTCTGGGTTTTTGAAAAAACTGCCCGAATTCCCTAACACTTTTGGATCAGGCAACTTTGCGCTTCTTATGGCAATAACGGCATCACTTACATCTTTAATACTTGGACTTACAATTCCCTTTGCATGCAAGGTTTCTTGAATGGCGCCGTATTGAACATTGAGTTTGCCCTGCTTTTGCAATTTAAAAGTTACCGAAACAATGATGTATTTATCTTTTACTTCGTTTTTAAAAATACTTTCCCGGTAGCCAAACTTACATTCTGCATTGGTAAATTTTACCAGTTTCCCCGATTCAATTTCTACGGCAAATAATTCTTCAAAGGTATCTTTGATTTCTGCTCCATAAGCACCAATATTTTGCATGGGAGCTGCGCCCACACATCCCGGAATAAGAGATAAATTTTCTAGGCCATACCATGCATTGTTCACAGAAAACATTACCAAATTGTGCCAAGCTTCTCCACTCATAGCTTTAATCCAAACAAAATCATCGTCTTCCTTAATTTTGTCCATGCCTTTGAGGTCTATTTGAACAGCCATGCCATCAAAATCTTGGGTGAGTAAAAGGTTGCTGCCACCTCCCAGAACTAATTTTTTACGTTCGGCTAAGTTAAAGGCCGTACATAAAACTTGCACTTCTTCCACAGTTTTAACCGTAACAAACTGAGAGGCTTTTACATCAATCCCAAAAGTATTGTAAGGTTTTAGCGATATGTTTTGATAAATCACCATATTTGCGCAGCAAGTAAAGAAATACTCTTGAAAAAAGCGATATAAAATTTTTTTTGTTAATGGATTCTATGTTTTCAACCATTTTTATTCTTTCTAGAAGGTTTCTGCTAGCCCTTGTATTTGCAGCTATTTGTAGACTTTTGTTCCTATTTTTTAATCCTTCATTATTAAATTTTCCTACCTATCAATTGTTCGAATCATTTTTTTTTGGTTTGTCTTATGATATCTCTGCTTTAGTTTATATACATGCCATTTTTATAGGATTTCATATTTTTCCAAGTAAAAAGTTTTACCAAACTAATTTTCAACAATACCTGCTCATCTTATACACGCTTGGGCAATTTGTTTTCTTTTTTTTTAATCTAGTTGATACAGGGTTTTATCCCATTTCTGGTAGAAGGAGTGGGAGTGAGATTTTTGATATGGCTTTTGAAACCAATGGCTTAGTGCTAAAGTATTTATCTAGTTATTGGTATTTGTTTATATTGTTATTGGTCTTAACCTTGCTAAACTACTTCGCCTATAAAAGAATAGCTTGTGTTCCTTCAAAATTTTTGGTTCAAACCAACAATAAATTTTTGTCTATATTTATAAAAGTTGCGGCTTTGTTTTTGGTTTTTATTGGGGGCCGAGGTGGATTTAAACTAATACCTCTTAATCCTTTTGATGCGGCAAAAAATACCAGGGCAGAACTCATTCCTTTGGTAGTAAATACGCCTTTTAATATTATTATTAGTGCCAAGCAACCTGCCTTAAGCAACAAAAACTTTTTTTCATCAAAGGAAGAATTGATTGCACTTTTTAATCCAATACGGCAATTAACAATAAATAAGAAAACACAGCCTCCAAGAAATATTGTGCTCTTAATAGTAGAAAGCTTGGGTAAAGAATATGTGGGTTTCTACAATAATGGCAAGGGGTTTACGCCTTTTTTAGATTCTCTTATGCAGCATAGTGAGGTTTATATGCATGCCTATGCCAATGGAAAAAAATCTATTGAAGGTTTGCCTGCCATTTTATCTGGATTGCCATCCCTTATGCAAATGCCTTATTTATCGAGTATATATCAAAACAATATGATTAGAGGGGCGGGGCATTATTTACAGGAGATAGGCTATAGTGCGGCGTTTTATCATGGTGGTAAAAATGGAACCATGAGTTTTGATAATTATATTGCACTTAGCAATGGAGGAGCCTATTTTGGGAAAAATGAGTATCCCAATCAAGCCGATTTTGATGGTTATTGGGGGGTATCAGATAGGCCTTATTTGCAATATGTAGCACAAGAAATTAGTAAGCAAAAAGCGCCAACCTTTACCACTGTTTTTACTTTAACTTCACATCACCCTTATCAGTTACCAGAAAAAGAGAAACAGCGGTTTAAAGAGGGTACTTTGCCCATTCATAAAACCATTTCTTATGCAGATGATGCTTTGAGAGATTTCTTTTTAACAGCTTCCAAAGAAGATTGGTTTGCCCATACTACTTTTATTATTACTGCCGACCATAGCGCAGAAAATGAAATGCCCTATTACCAAACGCCTCAAGGTAAATTTGAAATTCCGCTCTTGGTTTATAAACCCAATGTAGCGTTGCCCAAAAAGTTAAGTCAAACGGTTTCGCAATCAGATATTTTGCAAATTATTTTGTCTGAAGCCCAATATAACAAACCCTTTTTTAGTTTTGGTTCAGGCCTAAATACAGATAGTAATGCTTGTGCCGTACAGTTTCAAGATGGCTATTATCAATTTATTCAATGGCCATTTGTGTTAAATTTTGAGAATGAAAATGCCATTGCACTCTACCAACTAGAGCAGGATTCGTTGATGAAAGTAAATCTATTAAAAAACCCGAATTATGCCCTAAAAATAGAGAGTTTAAGTGAACGTGCTAAAGCCATTATTCAAAGTTATAATGAACGAATTATAGCCAATAAAACCTATTAAAGTATATCTAATAAACCGGCTTCTATTTTGGCTTTTTTACTCAGTTTTTGGCAAACCAATTGATACGATTGGTCTATTAAATCTATGATTAGTGGTTCTGGTACATCTTGCGTAAAACTTACGGTATTCCAATGTTTTTTATCCATGTGATACCCTGGCTTTATGCCTTGGTAATCTAATCTTAACTCAATAGATTTCTCTGGGTCGCATTTTAAATTGCAAGAATCGGGTTCTTTGATGCTGATAAGGCAAAACATTTTTCCAGCAACTTTATACACCAAGGTGTCGTTGTCAAAAGGAAGGTGTTCGCTAACTGCTTGTTTAGCCAAACAATATTCCCTTAAAATCTCTATGTTCAACTTATAAAATGCTAAATAATTTAAAGCCTACTTGCAAGGTAATCATATTGTTTTGTAGGGTAGGGGCAACGCCATTATAACTAAAGGCTGAACCCATATCGTTGGTGTTAAAATCGTATTTTAAGTCTACCCTAAACTTTAACAAATCTACTCCCGCACCTACTTGAAAACCGGTATTAAATCCTTTTAAACTTTCTACTTTAAAGTTAGGGTCGTTTGGAATTTCGGTTACTTGTTTGGTTAAAAATTGGAAATTGGGTCCGCCAAAAAAACGTACGGTTCTTAAAATGCGCCAGCCTACCAAAACAGGTACATCTATGTAATTGGCGGTATGACTAAATGCTTTGCTACCCGAGCCTTGAACGGTAAAATTACTGCCACGTCTGTTGTATATCACTTCTGGCTGCACATAAAAGCCAACTGGGGTAATTAATCTAATATAAGCACCAATATTGGTTGTTGTATTTCCTTCTATTTTAGTGCTCAAATTTTGCACATCTTCTAGGGCAATGTTATCTCTGCTTAAACCTGCTTTTATACCTACTTCAAGATTTTGTGCAGTGCTTACCAATACGGCCATAATGAGACTGAGGGTTACAATTATTTTTTTCATGGTATTTTTCATTTTTAAAGAATCAAAAGTAGCTAAATTTTTACAAAAAAAAATCTGGCCATGCTTGGCCAGATTTTTTTTTTAGTTTTTGTTGGGTAAAAAACTGTATCGCTTACTTCTACCTAATTGGTCTTGAAGCCAATTGTCTGGGTAGCTAACTTTAACATCAATTATTTTGTTGTTCTCCATAATCGGACTCAATACGGGTTGTACAAAGCCTTTGTAAGGTGCTACGTTTAATTTCTCGAATCTTTCTTTTACTTCTTTAAGTAAAGTTTGGTCTACTTTTACGCCATAGGTTTCTACCAAAGCCTGACCCGCAGCAAAATCTCCTTCCGACTTAATGCGTTGAATTTCGCGCAATAATTCTCCAAATAGTTCTCTCAATCTTTCGTAGTTGTTTACCTTTACGTAGGTTTTTCCGTTTTCTTTAAAGAAGCTAATTACGTTTTCGCTTTTACCTTTTTCGTAGGCCCACATGGCATTTAATTGGCGGTTGCGCATGTGTGCTTCTTCTAAATTTTCTCCTAAGTTTAAACGGGTTAATTGGGTTATTAAGCCATTGCGTATGTAGCCATCATATTCTGTTTTGCCTACTTCTAAACTCGGCATAATGCCCATGTCTACTAGCTTTTGGTCGTATACATAATACAAGGCCACTAAATCGGCGCGGGCTTCTTCTAAGGTACTGGCATAGTTCTTAAGGGTTTGGTCAGGGTCGCCAATGCCTGGGTTTATAATACCCGAGGCATGTCCAATAACCTCGTGCATATCTGTATGTAAATCTCCTGCCAAAGCGCCATATTTCTCGTTTCTGGCAATCTCTTCTGCCGACATGCAAAACTCTTTCATCATAGGGCTTTTAGCACCTACAATATTATACGCATGTACAATATTGCCGAGTGATACAGATTTAGAACCATGTTCTTGTCTAATCCAATTGGCGTTGGGTAAATTAATACCAATAGGAGTAGAAGGCGAGCTAGCACCTGCTTCTTGAATTACAGTAATTACTTTGGCGGTAATGCCTTTTACGCTGGCTTTTTTGTGTTGCGGTAAAATAGGAGAGTTGTCTTCAAACCACTGGGCTTCTTTGGCAATGGCAGCAATGCGTTTGGTAGCTTCCATGTCTTTAATACTTACCACCGATTCAAACGAGGCTCTTTTACCAATGGCATCATCATATACTTCAATAAATCCGTTTACCACATCTAACCTGCTTTCGGTATCATTTACCCAAGCAATATTGTACTCGTCCCAAATTTTTAAATCTCCAGTTTTGTAGTACTGAACCAATAATTCTAATGCTTTTTTCTGCTTATCGTTTTCGGCCACAGTCACTGCTTTTTCTAACCAATATACTATTTTTTCGATGGCTGCTCCGTACATGCCACCTACTTTCCAAACCTGCTCTTTTAGTTCGCCGTTTACTTTTACCAACTTGCTATTTAATCCCCACGAAATGGGTCTTCTGTCGCTGGTATCTATCTTAGCGGCATAATACGCTTCTACTTCTTTGGCCGTAACACCTTCGTAAAAATTATTGGCAGAAGCGGCTACATTATCAATATTGGAAGCTAGGTTCACCAATTTAGCCTCAAAATTTGGGTCGAACCAAACCTTTTGCATCTCGTTAATAAACTGCTCCACTTCTTTGCCTTCTAACGGAAGTAAGTTGGCATCTGAAGCTTTTACCAATTGGTTAAAATAGGCCGGACTACAAGCGGGTACAAACTTAATATTAGAGTAGTGGTGGTGAATGCCATTGGAGAAGAAAACACGCTTGGCATAGGTTTCAAATTGTTCCCATTCGGTGCCGCTGCGTTGGCCGGTATAGCTGTTTAAGATGGCTTCTAAGGTTCTGCGAATACTTAAATTGTGTTTGTATTTTTGGTCGTAGTAAATGTCTCTACCGCAATTAGCCGCTTCTGAGAGGTAATAGGCCAATTCTTTTTGTTGCAAACTAAGTTCTTCAAACCCCGGAATTTGGTAGCGCAAAACTTGTAAATCGGCAAAGTTATCGCAGTTTACTTCAAACGTATCTTCCTTTTGTCCAGTGCTTTTATTATCGCTTTTGCAGGCAGCAAAGGTGAGCATAGTGCCCATGGTTCCGTACATCATAATGGTTTTAAAATTCATTTTATAAAATAGATTAGTTGTGCGAATATAGGGGAATTCTAAAATTCTAAATTCTAAATCCGAAATTCGAAAATCGAAATCCGAAAATCGAAATCCGAAATTCTAAATTCGAAATCCGAAAGTTAATTCATTATTCTGCCTTCATACACAAAGGTCCTTCGCTATCGCTCAGGATGACGCTGATTTTTTGCTTAAGGGCAATGAGATACAAGGGCGGTCTTCGGCCGCCCTTGTATCTCATTGCTTGGGAATAGAATGTGATGCTGTCATACAGAGCGCAAGCGAAGAACCTTGTGCTTCTTAATGGAAATTCTGCCTTCATACACAAAGGTCCTTCGCTATCGCTCAGGATGACGCTGATTTTTGGCTTAAGGGCAATTAGATACAAGGGCGGTCTTCGGTCGCCCTTGTATCTAATTGCTTGGGAATAGAATGCGATGCCGTCATTCAGAGCGCGAGAGAAGAACCTTGTGCTTCTTAATGGACATTCTGCCTTCATACACAAAGGTCCTT
>JAUYMZ010000007.1 GCA_030699355.1 Bacteroidota bacterium
ATTGCTAAAAAACACCACACCCGAGCTGGCAAGCGTATTACTTGCTTTAAATGTAACATATTGCAAGGTATCAAATTGAGCACTATTTATAAAACGAATGGCCGCGCCGCTAGTGCTTGTATTTTCAATAGTTAATACCGAAGCTCCATTACCTCCTGCCCTTCCGTCTATGGTTAAAAATTTGGTTCGATCCAAATCTATAATAGTATTTGCATGAGATCCAGAAATATTAATTGATGATGCAATAGACTCGGGTCGAATTATAACTCCAGTAGTAGAATTGGCCCCAGAAATCTCTTTAAAAGTTATAGGTAAGGTTTCTACTGATGAATTATATGATGACTGAATTTCAAATATTACGCTACCACAAACACCAAATTTTAATTCGTTAGAAACTTCTGTAAGGGAGGCAAAATTACCACTAGGACCAACCGTATAAACACCCGCCGCTAATGATGGCTTTAACATGGCATAAAGGGTATCATCACTAGTAGTAGAATCTACTAAACCATTGGGTAATGATGTCCATACTTTTAAAGATTTAGCCAAGCCAGAAGCAAAACTAACAGCTGTATCAAGAGTAATTACAGTATCAGATACACCAAAACCACCCGTTGTATCTAATAAGCTACTCCAATAAATAATGGGCATAGGTATACCATCCAATTCCCAATTAATATTCACAAAACTTATTTGGTTCGAACCGAAGTTTTTGAGCTTTACTTTAATATCTTGATTTCCTCCACAAAAATTGATGGGCTCAATTAATTTCTCTATTCCAGCATTATTTGGTGTTCTCGCGTTAATGTATGTTATTCTAATATTTGGCCTTCGTTTATAATCTGCAACAGCACCATTTAATGTTGCAGGTAAGGCTGTTCCAAATGCTCCAACAATATAGGTGGTTGGCACCGTTGAAGTGTATTCCCATAAAATATTTCCAGTGGCCCCACCATTTCCTACCATTGTCATTTCTGTTGCCAGTTCAAAGGTTCCTCCTGTATAGGTAAATGGACTATTTAAGTTCCAACTAACCCATCCAGTAGTGGCTGGTAAATTTAGAGCAGTGTTGGTAAATACAAGGCTGTGTGTTGTTAGGATAGACGCCCATGTTAATGTGGTGGCAAGAGCAGTACTACTCGTATTCCCCATATACATTTTAAAATTTGCTGGCGTTACAAAATTATTAGCGTTCGTTTTATTGAACTCCACTTTGGTAATTGTAGCACCCACCGGAATGCCAGCGGCAGCCATTTCTGCAGCAGTAAACATTATATCACTGCGCACAGCCGAGGTTGTAGAGGTGGCAGAAAATCTATAAACCGGACTATACAATGTATTGGTTGGACTTAAGGTTCCGGTTCCCATCTGAACCGTAGTTTGTGCCTCAGCCCTATAACTTGATATAATAGCTAAAAACAAGCAGATAAGAGTAAATTTTGATTTCATAATACATCAATTCTTAAACAAAAAAAGTAACAAAACTATGACAATGTTAATTCAATTAAATTAGATTAGCAATTTTTTCATCATTACCAAAGTTAAAAAACATAAGTAAAAACGTGGCAGAAATCTACCCTTGCTAAATTTAATCCAAAACACAAATCCCAAAAATCACTATGTTTGAACCAAATCCAAATCGTATCAAAAAACTAATTTTCATTTTTACATTCATCTTGTTTTCTTTAGCCTATGCTTTGGCTCAAAAGGAATGGTCATTAACAAAAAACACCGAAAACATCCAAGTTTACGTGCGCGATTATCCGGGTTTGTCCATCAAAGAATTAAAGACCATCGCGGTGTTTGAGTGCAATGCGCAAACATTGGTTCAGCTTATAAGCGATATACCCGAGCAAGCGGCTTATCAGTTTGGGTGCAAACAGTCGTATGTATTGCAGAAAATAAATAGGTTCGAACAGATATATTACCAAGAATTATATGTTCCTTGGCCATTTGAAAACAGAGATGGCGCCTTTAGGCAGCGGGTTGAACCAAGCAAACATGCGGGCGAATTTTTTATTTATGCCAATAGTGAGCCGCAGTTTTTACCCAATAAAAAAGGTTTTGTGCGCGTACCTTTTATGAAAGCCAAGTGGCATATCACACAAATAAATCCAAATTTATGTAAGGCCGAATATGTAATTGCCGTAGACCCCGGAGGTGTTATTCCCCTGTGGCTTATTAATTTATTTATAGATAAAGCCCCTTTAGAATCTGTAAGGGGTATGCGGAAATCGCTTTTAAAAGAGCGGTACTTGAAGCGGTAAGGGTTTGGTTTTGCTTAGTAAATGTCAAAACATTCCTATTAATTTCTATATTTGTCTTTTTAGGAGAAACTTTTTGAATTTAAGTAAATCATAAAAATTGATATTATCTTTTAACATTGAACTATTTTAGAATACAGATAAATATCGAATAAAAACGAAAATGACACGAAGCGTGGATAGAAATATGAATACTACTAATATAATTAAGTCGGACTTCATAAGAGAGACTTTGGAAACCATAAAAATATCAATAACTACCAATCAATTTATTGATGTTGAAAATTCAAAAATAGAACTAAAGGATTTGTCTACTGGAGGAGAATGGATTTCCTTAAAAGAAACAGTATGTGCATATTTAAATACCGATGGCGGAATAATTATTTGTGGAGTAAGGGAAAGAAATAAACAATATAATCTAAGTGGCTTCGACAGAAATAATGAAAGTAAGATTATTGAACTTCAAAAATCAGTCTTTAAAAATGACAATGAAGTTTATATTGACTTAACTCGTAATATTTACTTTGACTATCAATTAATAAATTTACATAATAAGAATTTAGACTTATTAATTATTGCAGTTTATCCTTTATCAGATGATTTAAAGTATATTTCCTTTAATGGTAAATATTATGAAAGAAAATTAACCCAAGATAAAGAAATACCCGTAAGTAAAATTAGCCAACAAAAAGAGTACAAACAAGAATTAGAATTTGCTAAGGAAATCGCACCCATTGATAAGGCTACAATTAATGATTTAAATATAGATAAGATTAATAATTATATTAACTTATTGAATCGAGAAATTAGAAGTGAAACTCTTAAATCAAGCCTTTCAATAGCTATACCATTTTTAAATAACCAACATTTTATAAGGGATAACAATGTTACCCTATTAGGAATGTTAATATGTGGCACTGATCCCTTTCATTATTTAGCCTCAAGAGTTGAAGTAAATGCCTATTACGATACAAGTTCAGATATTGGAAAAGATAAAAAAATATTTAGGACGGATGTATTAAATCTTATGGAGGAATCCTTCAGATATGTGTGGGGAAAAATCAAAATCAATAGAACTATTTCAAATGGTGGTAAGAGTGAACCAGAATATCCGGAAATATTAATTCGTGAAACAATAAATAATGCATTGGCTCATAGAGATTATAGTAAAGATAATTTTGTTACAATAAAGGTTGAGCCTAACCAATATATTGAGATTAAAAATCCTGGTAGTTTCAAAGAGAAAATAAAAATCGTAAATACTGATACTAATATAGAAGTTAGAAGAATTATACCAGGTATTCCTGAAAGCAAAAATCCAAAACTTGCATCCATCCTTAAAGTTTTTGACAAAATTGAAAACCAAGGTAGAGGAATGGCTTCACTCGTAAATGCAGCATTGGAAAACAAAGTAGATTTGGCATATTATGAGATTAAAGATGCGATGATTACGCTCAGAATTCCAACTGGAAAATTAGTTGATGACTCGATAGAAACTTGGCTAAACGGTTTTCAGACATATATTGAATTAAAAATCAAAAATACACTGACATATGAGCATAAAGCTGTTTTGGCCTATTTTTACAAGTCAGAATTACTCAATAGAAAAAGATTTTTTACCATATTATTAAGTGAAAGTAATAATCATTTCGAGGTGATTGATGAGTTAAAAAGGAATGGAATATTATTTGAACATCAGGTATCTTCTGAACAAACTCCTATTTATGTACTAGATAGAGTTTTATTAAAAACTGATTTTAGAGAAGAGTTAACAGGTATTATGGGAGAGAGTTATATTGGGCTAGAGCAAGCTGCAAAAGAAATCTTGAACATCACATATCTCTTCTCAAAATATAAAAATCAGGCATTGAAAGCAGCTGAAATTACTCCTGAAGTATATAGAAGAATATATGGTGGAAATATTGTTGGTAAAACTTATGAGACTCTTGGAAGAAGAATTCGTTCAATAAGTAATCAATTGTGTGATGAAGGCATTTTATTTAAAGATACAAAAAGTGCATATTCCTTTAACTTTGATTATCGCAAGTTAAATGCACTCTTTTAAAAACCTCCTATTATCTCTTCCATAGAATCCATTAGCGTCATGAGAAAATCGCTTTTAAAAGAGCGGTACTTGGGGCGGTGAAAGGTTAACTATCCAACTGATTCAAATACCTCCTAGCCACCTCCAAATGCTTCTCTCGCTTCTCCAATGGCATTTTATCAAAGGTTCGAACCAACATACCTAAGCGGGGATTTTGAAGGAAAAAATCGCGTTGCTTGTCCATAAAATGCCAAAATAATGCATCCCAAGTTTGCTGCCAATCGCCTTTTCCATAATCGCTCATTTTCATTAAGTAATTGCTGCCGCTGATGTAAGGTTTGGTTGCCATCAATCCGCCATCGGCAAACTGACTCATGCCATACACATTGGGCACCATTACCCAATCATAGGCATCTATAAACATTTCCATAAACCACCTGTATACTTCATCTGGGTCAAACTCGCACAACAACATAAAGTTACCCAATACCATTAAGCGTTCTATGTGGTGGGCATAACCCGTTGCAAGCACTTTTTTAATTACTATATCTATGGGTTCAATACCGGTGGTTCCTGTGTAAAAAGAGGCAGGTATTTTGCGGCTAAATTTCCAATAATTTTGCGTACGTTCTTGCTTTCCTACTTGCTCATAAACTGCCCTAATAAACTCGCGCCAGCCAATAATTTGCCGCACAAAACCTTCCACCGAATTAATGGGAATTTGATGCTGCTGTGCATGCAGTATAGTTGTGTTAATTACATATTCAACTTGCAATAAACCTGCATTTAAAAGCGGACTAATTAAACTATGATGCAGAACATGTTCTTTGTTTACCAAAGCATCTTCGTAGGCTCCAAATTCCTCAAAACGCTGGTGTAAAAAATCTCGCAACCATTGTTTGGCTTCGGTAAAGGTGCATGGGTATAAAAAATTGGAATCTATTTGTCCGATATGATTTCCAAAGTTTGTATTAACATACGAAATTGCCTCTTTATAATAGGCATTAACCGGCATAAAATGCGTGGCCGGAGGCCTTTTATCTTTGGGATATTTGAGCCTATTCTCTTCATCATACGACCATTTTCCGCCCAATGGTTTTCCAATATTATCGAGCAAGATGTTGCGCTTTTTACGCTGAAACTGATAATAATCTGTTTGGAACAAGCGCTTTTTACCCGCAAAAAAATCTATGTTTTCTTGCCCCGTATTCATAAATAAGGGAGATTGGTGTTGCACCCAATTTAAACCACAGGCATTTGCAGCAGCTTTTAAACGCTTCTCTAACCAATAATCGCTTGGGTCTATCCAATGAATAGCATCATTTTTTGCATGAACCCATTTTTCTTTAAAAAACACCCGAATATCTGAAGCACTTTCGATAGCTTCTACATACACAACATCTTTTCCTAAACCCTGCAAATATTCCTTATAAAACTGCATACTTGCCCTATGAAAAGCGAGCTTTTGTTTATGAAAAGGATACTGTTTAAAGAACAAATATTCTTCAATAATATAAATCTTGCTACAAGTATCAATAATTAAACTCGTCTCAAACAATTGATGTGGAAATACTATACCTATCATTCCTTTATTTTATTTCGGTTGTCACTACATTTTTTACTACAATACTTCACCTCATCCCATACCCGCTCCCACTTCTTGCGCCAAGCAAATGGCCTACCACAAGTAACGCAAATCTTACTAGGTAAATGCGCTTTCTTCATGCTTTTTTTGCCTGCTTAAAACCCATATTAGAAGTATGTTTTGCCAATATACGTTTGCCTTCTGCACGCGCAGAATCCGACTTTTTTAAACCATACATTACCTCACTTGCCGCCTTTCTACTTGCCTCCATTTCTATGATAGGCCTTGGATAATCTTTACCTATTTCAACCCCATAAAATCGCTGATCCATTAAGGTCATTTTCCAAGGCTCATGCACCAAGGAAGTAGGCAAGTTGGCTAATTCTGGTAACCACTTTTTTATAAACAGGCCTTCTTCATCATGATTATAACTGTTTTTAATAGGATTATACATTCGAATGGTGTTTACACCTGTTAGGCCAGCCTGCATCTGTATTTGCGGGTAATGTATACCGGGTTCATAGTCCAAAAAATTACGTGCTAAGAAATGTAAGTCGCGCCAATCTTGCCATAAATTATACACAAAAAACGAAACCAACATGGCACGCATTCTAAAGTTTATAAATCCGGTTTGAACCAAACATCTGATATTGGCATCTATTATTGGAATACCCGTACAAGCATGCTCAAATGCATAGATATAATCTGGGCTTCGCGACTTATTTAACGCCGCATAAGCCCTATTCACTGGCTCAAATTCCATGCGCATTTCGTCCTCAAATTTCTGCATAAAATGACAATGCCAATGCAAGCGCGACATAAAATTACTAAGGGAACGTTTGTTTTTAGAACCCGAATAATGTTTTATCGTTTCTTGATACACCATCCGCATACTTAAGTTACCATAACTCAAGTAAGGGGAAATTCTGCTACAACCCGTTCGGCTCCAAAAGGGTTTAGAAATATGCTTTGAATAATTAACATGCCGCTCTTTTAAAAAACCCATGAGGTAGCGCCAAGCCGTATTTTCGCCACCTTGTTGAAACAAATTGTTGCGCTCCATTATCGCTTTATCTATGGCTGAACCAAAACTGGCAGCATACCAATCCTCGGGTAAGGAAACATATTTAAACACAGATAAATCTATTTTAACAATGGGTGCTAACATTGTTTGCTCCCAACGCTTCTGCCAGTTTTTCCTCGACTTTAACTTACGAACCACGCCATTTAAGCTAGATTCTTTCCATATTATTTGGTTCAGACCAAACCAAGCTGCTAGTTTTATATCTCTATCATAAGTTATTTGGGTGCCAATTTCTTGGTGCGAAAAAACCTTTTTAATGGTATATATTTTTTGCAATTGCTCAAAAACCCACAGAGCCTCTTGATGAAAAACATACACCTGTGTACCCAAGTCTTTTAATTGCTCTTGCATGGCCTGCAACGACTCGTATACAAAGCGCCAATGACGCGTGTCGCTATCGGGATATTGCATAATACTGGGTTCAAAACAATAAAGCAATAAAACGGGCAATTTAGATTGCTGGGCCAAGTACAATGGCTCATGGTCTAAGAAGCGCAAGTCGCGCTTAAACCAAACTATGACAATCTCTTCTTTAAACATGTTATGAAGTATAATTGGCGTATAAATGCTTGCTCATTTTTTTCCAATAGGCGAAAAACGAAGGTAGATAAGTACTTACTTGGGGAACCATCCAATCTCTTGGTTCTTGGATACCTTGGTAGCCAATATTGAGCGGATGTTCTTTAAAAAAAATATTTGGCGCAGGGGTTTGGTTCAGCACAGATTGAAAGGTACCCAAATGTACTTGCATGTTGGGTATTTGTTTGGCCAATGCTAGCATAAATGCCATGCAATGCGGCGCTACCGGAAATTTTTGAAAAAAACTGGGCTCAATTATTAAAATACGATTAGCGTCTTGGGTGGCATGCCAGTTAGGGTCGAGGTTGTAATAATTATATACCAATGTGGGCAAATTTGGATTAATTTGAAGCACATCTGTAGGTGGCAAAACCGTTTGGTAATCTATGTTTAGAAGCGGCATTAAAGCCTTTGGAACATTTAAGTCTGGCAGGTCTTCATAAGAGCAATCTAAGAAAGTACCTTGCTGGTTTGAGTTTGTATAGGTATTAATATTTTCTTGGTTGGCAAAATACAACTTACTACTATTGGCACCTGCTACCCATTGCCAAGAGCATATATTACTGGCAAAATCGCCATCTAATAAATGGTAATACATCCATTGGGCTGGCATTTTCCAATGAGATTGCGCTATGTTACACACAATGGAGGCAGTATACATGCGCAGGTGGTTGTGCATATACCCATCAGCATATAAATTTAATATGGCTGTATCTATGGCCTCAATGCCTGTATTGGCTTGCACAATTGCTTCAGGAATTTGGTGGTTGTTTAATTTCCCTTGCCTTTGTTTGATATCGAATTGGAGATTTTTATGCTGCGCTACCCGTTGAAAATAATCGCGCCAGGCGAGTTCCTTGAGCAACACTTCCATGTGAGCTAACTTATGTCCGTTTTGCAGCAAGCGCTCTACTACCTGTTTGGTACTAATTACGCCCCTAGAAATGTAGGGCGACAAATAAGTGACAGCGCCATCTAGGTAGTTTCTGGTATTGGCATATTGTTTGGGATTAATATTATCTATCTTTTTCCAAGCAGCATTAATGGTTGGTTCAAACCGAAGGCTCATGTTATCTTTTACTTATTTTATTATGGGTAATTTGCTTTTGAAGGGAACATTTAAACCGTGTAATATCTTCGCTTCGTTTGTACAAATGTTTTGAACTTACACCACTGTTTACACGTTTACGCCACCTATTAAAACTGCTTCTTTTTAGCTCTTTGCGCATCAAAGCAATCACATCCGATTCGCGTAAATTAAACTGCATAAAAATAGCCTCAAAAGGTGTTCTGTCCTCCCAAGCCATTTCAATTACCCTGTCTATTTCTTGGTCTGTCATTTTTGTTCTGTTTGAACCTAAAAATTGCTTACAGTAGGTAAACTAATCTCCCTCCATAAAGTTTTGCGGCATACTTTATTTATTAATATAGCAGGGTTTTTATTAAATTTACGGCTTAAATAAACACTCACTTATGGCAATGTTTGCACTAAATCCACTTGTAGATAAATACCTTATAGACGGCTGCATGCGCTGTAAATACGGCGCTACACCACAATGTAAAGTGGTTCCTTTTAGAGAAGAATTAGAAATACTGCGGCAATTTGCCCTCGAAAGTGGCTTAACAGAAGAGATTAAATGGGGCGCACCAGTTTATACCTTAGGTGGAAAAAACATTCTATCTGTAAATGCTTTAAAACACTCTGCCAATATTGGTTTTTTTAAAGGGATGTTATTAAAAGACACTCATTCATTGTTGCAGCAGCAAGGAAATATTCAATTGGGTAGGATTATAAAATTTACCCAAAAAGAAGAAATTCTTCGCTTAGAATCTGTGCTAAAATCATACATACTAGAAGCCATAGAAGTAGAGCGAAGGGGAGAAAAAGTTGTATTACAAAAGAACCCAGAGCCTATGCCAGAAGAATTGCTTTCTGAATTGGACAATGATTTGGCCTTTAAAAAAGCTTTTGAGGGTTTAACTTTAGGCCGACAAAGAGCGTATATTATCCACTTTTCGCAGGCCAAACAAAGCGAAACCAGAAAGTCTCGAATTTTAAAACACAAAGCTCAAATTTTACAAGGCATAGGCCTTCACGATAACTATAAATCTAAATAGGATACTTTCTTCTATTTTAACCCTTTGCGCCATTATCTTTGGGGAAGAATATAGAGTCCAGAATCCAGAGTCCAGAATCCAGATCTTAGATTTTAGAATCTAGACCAAAGTCAAATGCCCAAGCCTGCAGCTTTTGCCTTTAAAAAGAATGGTTTTCCTTAGCAAAACCAACATATCTCCTATCTGGACTCTGGACTCTGGATTCTGGATTCTAAATTCTAAATAATGGAAAATTTTTACGGAATAATAAATAGGTTCAAACAATTGAAAATAAAATAGAATATTTGAATGCAAAATTTGAATGCAAAAACAACTGATATGGAAAATATTTTACAAGAAATAAAAGACAAATTAATTGCTAATGGTCAGGACCCAGAGAATTATTTAAGAGGTTTAAAACACAATAGAGCCATAAATTATTGGGAATACGTGATGGTAGACACCCTGCTTACCTTACAAAATCCGCGTACCGATTTTAAAGATGAAACCATATTTATTGTTTACCATCAAATAACAGAATTGGTTTTAAAGCTTATTAGACACGAATTAGATCAGCTTTGTTTAAGTGAATTGGAGCCAAAATTATTTGTAGAAAAGCTATATAGAATGGTTCGCTACACCGATTTATTAAGCAGTTCTTTTAGCATTATGAATCAAGGCATGAGTTACGAAGATTATAACCAATTTAGGCTAAGCTTATCGCCTGCAAGCGGATTTCAATCGGCGCAATTTAGGTTTATAGAATTAATGTGTACAGATATTGATTTGTTAATTCCGGCCTATTTAAGAGATAGGGTTCAGGTCAACGCCAGTTTAGAAGACAAGTTTTCTATGTTGTATTGGCAAGAGGCAGGCTTTAATAGGGAAACCAATAAGAAAAATAAAACGCTCACCGATTTTGAACAAAAATACTTGCCATTGTTTATTCAAACTGCTACCCAAATGAAAACGCTGAACTTAAATCAGCGTTACAAAACCATGTTACCTTTATTAGATGAAGCCGGACAAATAGCTTTAAAAGAAGCATTACGTGCTTTCGACAAAAACTATAATATAAATTGGCCCATGGTTCATTTGGAAACAGCTAGAACCTACCTAAAATCGAAAGGCGAAACCAAAACCGCCACAGGAGGAAGTCATTGGGAAAAGTACTTGCATCCAGCATTTCAGCGACGTATTTACTTTCCAGAATTATGGAGCGAAACTGAATTGGCTAATTGGGGCCTTGAGCAACAATAACATAAAAAGCTCATTACGAGTATCTTAAAAAATTACTGGCAAATTCTATAGCTTTTTATTTCTTAAAAAATACCTAATTTTAGGTATTGCCAAGCATAAATATTTCTTGTTTCTTGCATAAAATTTATCAATCGTATGCGAAACAAATTAATTTTTATTGCCCTATTATTAATAGGTTCAGCAACTTTTTTTACAGGTTGTACTAAAGAAGATCCTAAACCAACTACGGGTGGGTTAAAAATACTCCCTCAACTTAAAAATTCTACTGGGTATTTAAAAGGAGTGCAAGTAGGTTTAGCTACCAGTAAATCAAACTTGGATAATTCAATTTACCTTCAAGACAAAGTTAGTAATAGCAGCGGAGTAGCAGATTTTGGACAATTAAATCCAGGGAATTACTACTACGATTGTTTCACATTGGTAGGTGGTGATGAATATTATGGCGAAGGCCAAGTTCAAATTACGGCAGGAACTAATCTTGAATTAACACTCATATTAGAATAACAATAATAACTCACGATTATACTTAACATCACAAGCCTTCTCTACTCAGAGAGGGCTTTTTTTTGCCTAATATGTTTCTAAATAAAATTGATAAGTAGAAAAAAATTCTGTTTCACCTAACAGCGAAACTAGTAAAAATAGGTGGTTGAGATTCTATTGGTTTGTTGTTTTAATGCCATTACTTAGGTTGAACCGATAAACTTACGAACAATCTCGGCAGCACATGTTTCCCCATGGGGAAATTTAAAAGATAATGCTCAGGCTTATTTCAGCCTTATATTACTTACACTTCCAAACAAAAGTTTCTGAATTTTCTTGCGTATCGGGTCCAATAATTTTTCGAGAAATTACTTTGTTCTGGGCATCAAACTGGTAAGTAAAGCTCTGGTTTAAATCACCATCCATATAACTCGCTTTCATTAAATTTTTATTGGAAGGTATAAATTGCGTTTTGTATTCCATTTCTTTAAAAACATTTTCCTTATCGAGATGATATTCATTAACCAAAATTAACTCATCACCTTCAAATAGTATCTTACTGGTATTATTGTTTCCATTTAAATAGGTTTGCTCCATTTCAAGGTATACTTCATTCCCTCCAATTTCCATATCTTGAATTATCTTTACTATTTGATTTTGGCTGTTATAGGTATTAAAAACTTGTATATATCCCAAACCTTTGATATCCATTAACACCGTATCCGCAAAACCATTATTATTTAAAATGTAGTGAACTGTTTGATCTTCATTTTGCATCAATACCTTGTTTCCAGTATAGGTATAAAGACTTATGGTTTCTTTGCCATTTAAAATACGCGTAATTTTAGCAATTCTATCCTTGTCATCATATGCATAAATTTCAGTTCCTTGCTGCGACGAATAAACCGTATCGTACCTACAAGTTAATTGTGCACCTCCGTTATTGTTATTATTATCAACCGGGGTTGGATTGTCTTTTTTACAAGCAGCAAAAAGAATAAGGCTAAAAGCAATCAGATAAAATGATTTTTTCATAGATTTAATTTTAAAATGTTAAACAATGATAAAAATAATTTTATAAATTTCCTTCTAACCAAATTTCAGCTTCTTTCAACACAATTTCCAAACCTGCCAAATTATTTCCACCAGCAGTGGCATAAAACGCTTGTCCGCCTCCCCCACCTTGTATGTGCTTAGCCCACAATTTCACTAGGTTTCCGGCATGCCATTGCTTGCTTGCCACCAACTCCTCTGATAGAATTAAACTGATAAAGGGCTTATTATTTTGCTCCATCACCAATAAACAAAACAAGTTGGGAATTTCTTGCTTTAATTGAAAAGATAAATTCTTTAACTGCTCTGGATTACTGATACTTACCTTTGCAATTAAACTTGAAACACTGGTATGATGCAAAACTTTATCCAGTATTTGGGATTTTATTTGCTGGGTTTGCTCATTTTCAAATTGGCTAATCTGTTTTTGTAAGGTATTTTTCTCCTGTATTAGGGCATCCACCGACTTCAATACATCGTTTGCCTTTAACATAGCTTTTAAACTTTGTAGTACCTTCTCTTGCTCTGCCACCATTTTTTCGGCAGCCACAGAAGTTATTGCTTCAATCCTGCGCACGCCTGCTGCCACAGCACCTTCACTTTTAAACTTAAACAACCCAATTTCGCCCGTGGCTTTTACATGGGTACCTCCACAAAGTTCTACACTATAACTAGAATCAAAAGTAATCACACGCACGCTATCGCCGTATTTTTCGCCAAACAAGGCCATAGCGCCCATGGCTTTTGCTTCTGTAATAGGCACATTTCTGCGCTCATCCAAAGAAATATTCTCTCTAATTTTTTGGTTTACCATTTGCTCCACAACTTGCAATTCATCCTCACTCATTCCTTTAAAATGAGAGAAATCAAAACGCAGGTAAGCACTGTTTACCAAACTACCTTTTTGTTCTACATGAGTGCCCAATACGCTTCTTAAGGCGGCATGTAATAAATGGGTAGCCGAGTGGTTGGCTTGTATTAATTTGCGTTCAGCCATATTTACTTTGGCCATAAAAACCGCACGTGGGTTTTCGGGTAACTGAGAAACAATATGAATCATCAAATTATTCTCTTTTTGGGTATCTAAAATTTGTAAGCGCTCATTGGCACTTTCTATTATTCCCGTATCTCCAACTTGTCCGCCACTTTCTGCATAAAACGGAGTTTGATTAAACACCAATTGAAACTGCTCTTTGCCCTTGGTTTTTACTTTACGAAATCTGGTAATTTTAACCTCTGCCTCTAACACATCATAACCCACAAATTTTAATTGGTCGTTTTCTTCTAAAACCACCCAATCATCTGTTTCCAAAGTAGTAGCCTTTCTTGAGCGTTCTTTCTGCAATTGCAGGTTTTTTTCGAAGCCCAATAGGTCTACATTTGAACCTCTTTCACGGGCAATTAATTGGGTTAAATCTATCGGAAAACCATAGGTATCAAACAACTCAAAAGCCTCTTCTCCGTTAATATCACCGCTAATTCTTTCTATCCTTTTAATCCCATTTTCCAATGTCCTTAAAAAGCCAATTTCTTCTTCCTTCACTACTTGCTCTATAAACTGCTTTTTGGCCTTTACTTCTGGGAAAATTCCCTCAAACGAATCGCCCACCAAAGTCACCATTTTATACAATAAAGGCTCTCTTGTATTTAAG
>JAUYMZ010000026.1 GCA_030699355.1 Bacteroidota bacterium
ACTGCGGATAAGCCGTGGTAAAAATTACCGCCGGAGCATCTTTCAAAGTTTTAATAAATTGCATGCCATTCATATCGGGAAGGTTAATATCCAAAAAAAGCAAATCAATTTTTTGTTCTCCCAATAAAGCAAAGGCCTCCAAGGCATTTGAGCAAACTCCAAGCAGTTGTAAAGAAGGAATTTTTTGAATATAACCCAGCAAGATTTCCCGCGCCAAAGGCTCATCTTCAATGAGGCAAACTTGTATCTTCATGAGGCAAATTAATTTGAATGTGTATACTGTATCTGTTTTCTATTACTTGCTCTTGCCAAGTATAATCATTAGGATAAAGCAAGTCTAAGCGCTTTCTAAGATTACTTAAACCAATGCCTCCCCTGCGCTCGTTGGTATTGTTTTCTGATACCAAATTGGCTGCAAACATATACCAAACATGAGATTCTATGCGCCAATTAAATTCAATTTGCTTGTGCTGCAAATTTCTGGTATGTTTAAATACGTTCTCCAAAATAGGAAGCCACAACAAAGGCGGTATGGCATAGTTTCTATCGGCCTGAACCAAAAATTGATTGTCGTCTGACTCGCCCAATCGCAACAACTCTAAGTCTATATACGAAAAAAGAATTTCCCTTTCTACATTAAAGCGAACCTGTGCGGCATTGCTATCGTAAAGTAAATAACGCAACACATTCGATAGCTTCCAAATTACATCTGAAGTTTGTTCATCTTTTCTTAAAGATAAGCCATACACATTGTTTAAGGTATTAAACAAAAAATGAGGATTTAACTGACTTTTTAAAAAGGCCAATTCTTGCTCTTTATGCGCTAAAATTGCCTGTTCCATGCGCTTTACACGCTTATTGTTGTGATGGTAAATAGCTAACAAGGCAAAAATAAATAACCACATTAGCATCACAAAAAAATAGGTTTGAATATCGTTGATAACGCCAAGCCAGCTTATATCATTGCTCACCGGCGACATCATAATGCTCATCCGTAATACATCTAAATGGGGCACAAGAATGGGGATATATTTAATACAAAAAGTATAAAAATAAGCCATTACAAAAAGCCAAACTCCAGTGGTAATTACATATAAAAAGTACCTCTTTTTAAAGAAAATATGGGGTAAAATAAAAAAATTGTGCACGTAACTTAAAATGGCCAATAAGCCTAAAAAATAGATTATTAACCCATAATACACCACATTAGAATAGCCCGACACATAATTAACAGTAGGCGATTTAATCAAAAACATCATGAGCCAGAAAAAAATATTTAAGGCTAGCCTTGAACCCAATACTTGATAAATTTTCTGCTTTAACATCATAATCGCAAAGGTGATATTCCCTCTACTAAACTACGATTATATTCGACAAACTCCCAGATATTTTCGACAAAATTTACTTGGTCTACTTATCGCCCGAATTTGTCTAATAAATTTTTTCTGTTACACACAAGTCACTTACTTTGCCTAAAAATAAACAATATGAAAGCAATTTTTACCAGCATCTGTTTACTCCTTTTAGGAGCCAATCAAATGCAAGCGCAAATATCTCAAGACCTGCAACTACGTTTGCAAAACGCACTTGACAGCGTTTGCGCTGTTTACAAAATTAAAGGAACCTCGGCTGCATTATTATTGCCGGGAGTTGGCATTTGGAAAGGTGCAAACGGAGTTTCTACAGAAGGCAATCCCATACAAACCAATATGGCCTTGGGCATGGGCAGCAATACCAAAACCTACATTGCAGTGTTATTACTAAAAATGCAAGAACAAGGATTATTAAGCTTAAACGATACCATTGGCAAATGGATTCAAGGCTATCCAAACCTAAACACCAATTCTACCATTAGACAATGTCTTAACCATAGCGCGGGAAACCGCGAGTACCTCAACGCTCAAATGAATGATAGCCTGCTCCAAAATCCTTCTAAGATATGGACCATAGAAGAAATCCTAAGCATGGCCGGACCAGCCAATTTTAGTCCGGGAAGTTCATGGAACTACTCTAATACCAATTATATTATTGCGGGTTACATAATAGAGAAAGTACTCAACAAACCCGTTGCACAAGCCATGCGCGAACTCATTCTTGAACCTAAAGGCTGGAACCATACTTTCTTCTTTGGCGAAACCAACAGCACACAAGTTCCTAGTCAGTGGACCATGAATTTAAACGGCATCAACCTTGTAGAAATGAATACTTACCCCGTAAACATCATCAACCAATTATTTAGCGCAGCCTCCTCGGCAGGCGCCATGATGACAACTGCCGAAGAAAATGTAGACTTTTGGTATCAATTAATAAAAGGCAATTTACTTACACCAGCTTCCAGAGCAGAATTGGTTCAAACCATTAGATTAAATGGCAGTAGTAGTTATGGCTTAGGTATCTTTAGGCTGAACCGACTCATCAACAACCGCACCGTATACTCGCATGGCGGCACGTTTTTAGGGTTTATAAACGAAAACATTGTGGATACCTTAACAGGAGTAAGTATATCGGTATTAACCAACCAAGATAGTATTGATAACTCTGATTTATTAACGGGTGTAATACCTGTATTGCACAAACTTGTATTAAATGCGTTTCCAACAGGCATCCAAACAAATACCTTAACCCATAAGGTAACTGTTTATCCAAATCCTTGCCAAGCCTATATTCACGTAGATGTAGACCAAGAAACAGAATATGTGTATCAAATTATTTCGTTAAGCGGACAAGTTATGTTGGAAGGAAAACTAACAAACCAACAAATAGAAATAGAAAGTTTAAGCGAAGGATTATATCAATTACAAATTCAGAACACCCAAAACAAGGAATTATATCATCAGAAAATTTGGGTAAAACATTAGGCCATTTCTGGCTGAACCAAAGGTAAAGTTATGGTAAATGTAGTTCCTATATTTACCATACTTTCTACCTCTATTTTACCGCCCATGGCCTCTACTTGGTTGCGGGTCATAAATAAACCCAAACCCTTCGAATCTTTGTTGCCATGAAAGGTTTTATACATGCCAAAGATGGCCGCTCCGTGCCTATTTAAATCTATGCCAATACCATTATCAATAGACCTGAGGCAAAGCTGATTTTCAATTTCCATAGCTTCAAATTTCAAGTAAGAATCCCTATCTACCGATGCATATTTTATACCATTGGTTAATAGGTTCAGCAAAATACTTTCTAAATAAGCTGGAACAGTTTGCAAATGTAAATGTGCAGGAACTAAAACTTGAATATCTACCTGAGAAGATTTTGCAACCATAGAAATACTATCAATTGCTTTTTGAATATACTCCTTTAAATTAACCTTCACCCATTGCTTTTTCTCAATCATATTAATGTTTAACACTTGGTTTAAATGCACTAAAGTTTGATTTAAATTTTCGGCAGATTGGTTCAGCAATTGAATATAATTATTATCGAAATAAGCCGGATAATCTTCTTTTAACAAGGTTAATAAACCCTGCATATTGGCAGTATGGGAGCGCAAGTTATGCGAAACAATATGTGTAAAACTGCGCATTCTTTTGGTTTGTTCCACCTCTAAACTTAACAAAGATTGTATTTTGTTAAGTTGAGAAACAGACTCGCTTATATCTAAGTTTGTACCCCTTACGCCTCTAAAATTTCCATTAGTATCTAAGGCAGGCTGACAAAAATGTTGGATGTGTTTTATTTCACCAGATTTGGTTATAATTCTAAATGTGCATTTGCCATGGATACGCCTATTTTTAACGTCTTCTTGGTGATTTATGAAAATGGAAAGGTCGTCGGGTAAAATAATATTCTGAACCAAATCTGATTGAGAAATAAACTCCTCTGCCAAATAACCAGTTACTTTTTTACAAGCCGGAGAAACATACAACATGTTTCCATGTTCATCTTCCCAAAACTCCCAATTAAAAGTATTATCGGCAACTATTCTATATTTTTCCTCAGAGCGCGCAATAATCTCTTCTTTTAATTTACGATCTGTTATGTCTGTAATAATTCCATACCACAAGGTACTTCCATCATCTAATTTCTCTGGACGAGCATTACACTGCCGCCACTGAACACCCATATTGGGCATATTTACCCTAAACTCACAATCAAATAATGTTTGGTTGCGGGCAGAGGCAAAAATGGCATCAGAAACCCTTTCTAAATCATCTGAATGTAACCTCCCAAAAACAGGTGTGGCATCGGTTTCAACCTCTTCTGGTTTAAATCCGTAAATATCCAACATACCAGGAGATGAAAAAGGAAAGCAAGATTTGCCATCTTCAAACAATTGATACTGATACACAACCCCCGGAACCTGCGCTGCCAGTTTATGCAGCATTTCATTGTTCTGTGATAACTTTTCTGCTGATTCTACCCTGTCTGTTATATTTCTTGCTGCCGAATAAATTAACTTTTCTTTTAAATATGGATAAACATTCCAGGAGAGCCATTTATACTTTCCATCTTTACTCAAATATCTATTTTCATAATGAAAATATTCGTTTCCTGATTTTATTCCGCCAAATACATCTAATGTTTTTTGCACATCTTCTGGATGTACAAATTTGAGCCAAGGTTGATACAACATCTCTTCCGGTTTCCAACCCAACTCCCGCTCCCAACTCGGATTTAATTCTACAAAAACCCCTTCAAAATTGGATATAGAAAACAAATCAATAGCATATTCAAAAAACCGGTCTTTAACCTTAAGCTTGTTTACAATAGCCACTGTTTCGCTCACATCTTGAACCGAACCATTGGCACTTACCACCTCGCCTTTTTCATTCGTTTCAAAATCACCTTTTCCTTCAATATACTTAACTTTTCCTAAGGCAGTTATAATGCGTGCCGTAAATTGATATGGCTTATTTTCGGCAAAAGCCTCCTCAAAAACCTGTTGTGCCATTGCCCTATCTTCAGGGTGAACCATGCTTAAATAAGAATCAAAATTAAGCTCAAATTCAGTTGGGTCTACCTCAAAAATGGTATAAATCTCCCTCGACCAATATAATTTATTTAAGCTTATATCATAATCCCAATTTCCCATTTTAGCCATGGCTTGTGCAATGTTTAATAACTCATCCTTCCTTAAAGCCTCTTTCTCGCTAATTTTAATTTGGGTAATGTCTTTTACAATTCCAAGAACCATTTCTTCAGAGTCTAAAAACATCCTTACTCCATGAATTTCAATATCAATAACCTGATTGGTTTTAGTTTTATGCTTCGATTCAAATACTACGGCTTCGCCAAAAGTCATGGTATTCCACATTTCTAAGCAATACGCTAAACTATTATACTGAACATCCAAATCCATGATGGTCATGTTTGTAAGCTCATCTATGCTAAATCCTGAAAGTAAAACTGCCGCATTATTACTCAACCTAATTTTCCCAGAAAAATCGTTTAAATAAATAGGAAGGGGAGAATTTAAAATTAATGTCTTAAAATTAGCCTGTCCCAATAAGCTATTATCAGCTTGCACGCTTCTTGCCAAATCTATATAAGCTTGTTTTAGCTCTGCTATATTTAAGTTATCTATTTTATCCATTGTTAAAACCAGCTATTAGTATTAATTTATTATGGCTTGAACCAAATTTTTAACAAAGCTAAAAGCTATCTTACAATTAAAAAACATGATTTTTAGCAATTTGAAGGCATTGTCCCCTACTTCTTAGTCGCATTACCTTAACAATCATAAAACATTTCGATAACAATAAACTACCTTTATGGTAAAATAGGCGCTGTTTGTTTGAACCAAACATTTATTAGGATGAAAAAAATATTTTCTACAATTGTCATTGCCTTTATTATTTTTGGTTCAGCCAAAGCCCAAACCCAAAGCATTTTTAGCAGGCTTATTACCAATGGAAACGATGATGCCGAACAACGCGTTAGCACAGGCGCCATGGATTTAACAAGTTCAGATTTAGAAATTACCACCGATGGAAGCAACAATCAATGGATTGGCCTGCGATTTACCAATGTAAATATTCCAAAAGGCGCGCTTATAGATAGTGCCTTTATTCAATTTGCCACCAAAGGAGACAAAGCTCCTGTTAGCGGAATCGCTAATTTTTACGCAGAATTATCTGCCAATGCAGGTACATTTACTACAGCTACCAATAATATTAGTGCTAGGCCAAGAAGTACTGCTTTAATAGCTTGGCCCGGCAGTACCGACCCCTCTTGGGGAACCTGCTGCGCCAACCAAAGAGGAGCTGCACAAAAATCTCCCAATATTGCTACCTTGGTTCAGCTTATAATAAACCAAACTGCTTGGAGTACCGGAAATGCAGCCTCAATTATTATGAATGGTGCAGGCGTAAGAAATGCCCAATCGTTTAATGGTAGCGCTACTTTTGCCCCACAATTAATAGTTTATTATACCCAAAATATATACAGTCCTATCGCTTTTCCAATAAGCATTGGCTCTATTTGGAAACTAAACGATTCTGGGGTTTACCCCGGTGCCAACTGGAAAAACAGCACCTACAACGACTCTACTTGGGCCTTTAAAAATGGTAAATTTGGCTACGGAGATTCAACCGTTACCCAATTAAGTTTTGGTTCAAACCCAAGCCAAAAACATATTAGCAGCTATTTTAGAACCCAATTTAACATGACACAAACCAGCGATTACGATACCCTTATCTTTCATATTTTAAGAGATGATGGAGCTGTGGTATATGTAAACGGTACAGAAGTTTTTAGAAGCAATATGCCAACAGGAATAATTACAGATAGCACCTTGGCACTTACAGATATTAGCGGCGTAGAAGAGCAAAGTTATTTAGAGGTTAGGGTGCCAAATATTTTAATAAACGGCTTAAATACCATTGCAGTAGAAATACACCAAGCAAGCGCTAGCAGCGATGATAAAGGTTTCGATCTAGCCCTGCGTGCCAAAAGAAAACCCATGGCTATTAGCAATTTTCCTGTAGCCAGAAACAGCGAATGGTACTATTTAGATAATGGCTCAAACCAAGATACTGCCTGGAGATACCCCGCATTTTACGAAGGAAACTGGAATTATGGTCCTGGTATATTAGGCTACGGCGACCCGTCTGCCACAACCTTATCTTTTGGTCCAAACTCGGCCAATAAATACATAACTTACTACTTTAGAAAACATATTAATATTGCCAATACCAGCTTACTTAGCGATTCTATCTTCTTTCATGTTTTAAGAGATGATGGCGCTTTAATTTATGTAAACGGACAATTAATTATCAATAGCAATATGCCAGATACTGGCACCATAAACTACCTAACTTGGGCAGCAAGCACTATTGATGGAGCAAATGAGCGTGTATATAATACCTTTATTGTTCCTAAAACTTATTTTGTAAATGGCCAAAATACCCTTGCGGTAGAAGTACACCAAAGAGATGGAGGCAGCTCCGATCTAAGTTTTGATTTAGAAGTAGTAGAAGATAGCAGAACCCTTAATTTATTAAATCCTGCCAGAAATAGTACGGCGGGTGCAGGCCAAAACTTAGCCATAAACTGGTACCATATTGCAAGCATTAATAGGGTAAATATTTCGCTTTCTACCAACAATGGCGCTAGCTATACAAACATTGTAAGTAACCACTTGGCAAGTGCCAAACCATACAACTTTACGCTACCTAATTTAAACGCTTCTAACTCGTGGATAAAAATTAGCGATAGCACAGGAACTTATGTAGATTCTGCCAACTTTTGGATATACCCCGTTCCAGCGCCATTTAATCCTTGTGTAGATTCATTGCATATTGGCTGTTTTAGTTCTGTTCCTATGGCCAGAAACCAAATACTAAAAATGCCTAGTACCCATACTTTTCAAGAAATTGGTAGAAGAAACGAAACGCATAGCTTAGGCGGTACTGTTGGTAATAACCTAGACTTTACCGGTTTTGTTGGAAGCAACGGTAGCAGCAGAAGAGGTGCACTAGGCGTTAACGAAGAAAATACTCCTGGTGGCGTAAGTGTATTTTACATACAATACAACGATACCACCGGCACTTGGAAAAGAGATTCGTCTGGTAAAGTATTTAGCAACGATCCAGGTTTGGTTCAGTTTACTAGAAATTGCTCTGGAGGTGTTACGCCTTGGGGTACCATTATTACCGCAGAAGAATCTTACAATACTGGCGATGTAAATGCAGATGGATACACAGATGTAGGCTGGTTAGTAGAATACAATCCTTTTACACGCAGGGTAATGGATTATAACCAAGATGGCGTAAGAGATAAACTGTGGGCTATGGGTAGAATGAACCACGAAAATGTAGTTATAAAAAACGATAGCTTAACAGCGTATTACGGCGAAGATGGCGGAACTTCTTGTGTGTACAAGTTTGTAGCCTTTCAAAAAATGCGTTTCGACTCAGGTTCTTTATTTGTACTCCAAAGAAATGGCAGCTCGGGCAATTGGGTTCTGGTGCCAAATAACACACAAACCCAAAGAAACACCATTCCTTCTATTGCCTCTGGCTTGGGTGGCACCAACTTTAATGGAGTAGAAGATGTAGAAATAAATCCTACCAACGGAATGATTTATTTTACCTCTAAAAACAATGCAAGAATCTACCGATTTACAGACAATGGAAGCAGCGTTGTAAACTTCGAAGAATACGTTGGAAATGCCTCTGTAAACTATACCATGGATGTTGAAGGTGGTGGCACGCAATCTGCCAATTGGGGAAGTGGTATTGATAATTTAGTTTTTGATAACTTAGGTAATTTATACGCCCAACAAGATGGTGGCAACGGACATATTTGGGTAATTAGACCAGACCATACGCCGTTTGCTCCAAAAGTAGAAATTTTTGCTACCACTCCTACCGGTTCAGAATCTAGCGGATTAACCTTTACCAATGATTATAGATATGGCTTTTTATCTATTATGGGCGCTTCTGCCAGCAATTCTGCCAGCGCATTAGATGCAGCAGGAAATCCAATTGTATTTAACCTAAGCAATACCGTAGTAATTGCCCGCAGAAATTACCTTGGTGCCTTAGCCGCAGTTCCGGTAGAGTTCTATTCGTTTGCAGTTAAAAAAGCCAGTGCGCAATCGGCTTATGTACTTTGGAGTACCGCCTCAGAAACAAACAACGAGCAGTTTATAGTAGAACGCTCTTCAGATGGCATTCTGTTTGAACCTATTCAAAGCGTTGCAGGTGCCGGAAATTCTATTCAAGTTCAGAACTACCAATTCTTAGATGCCAACTTACAAACAGCGCTATACTATTACAGAATTAAGCAAGTAGACTTTAACAAAAACTACAGCTATTCTAAAGTTAAAATGCTCGATTTAAGAGAAAATGCCTTACCAAATCAGAACATCAAAGTTTATCCTATACCGTTTAATGATGCCATTTACGCAGAAGTTAATTTGCCAGAAAATACAGAAGTTACCATCAGCTTAAGCGATTTAAACGGTCATTTATTATTGCAGAAAAAACAAACTTTATTGGGCGGTATTCAAGAGGTTTCTTTGGCCACCCAACAAATAAAATCGGGTGTATATATCCTTCAAGTTAGCAATAGCTTAGGAGAAATACTTTCGCAAAAAGTAATTAAATAACTAAAAACTAAAACATCAATTGGGCTGAACCAAATATTGGTTCAGCCCAATTGCTTTATTATGAGAACTATTTTTATTGTATTAAGTATTCTTATTGGGGCATCAAATACCCTATTGGCACAACAAAAAACAGCCAACACAAAACCGCGCGTTTACTACTATTTACAAGAGGCTTGGGCTGAACCTAAAGAAGTAAAGATTTTAAATTTACGCAATACCCAATTACAAACCTTATCAGATTCTGTTGGATTATTACCCAATTTAGAATCCCTTAATCTGATGAAAAACAAATTGCAAACCCTCCCCGAATCTTTGGCAAAAGCAAAGAAATTAAAAGAAATAAATGCCGACCAAAATCAACTCAACAGCCTCGCACCCGCTTTAGCCAAACTTAAAAATCTCCAACAATTTCAATTAAAGAAAAATAAGTTATCTAAACTGCCAGAAAGCTTCTCGCAGTTAAAAAAACTGCAAACCTTAGAACTGGCCAATAATCAATTTGAGAGTCTGCCTGCTTGCTTATCTGGACTAACAAACTTAAAAAACCTATCGTTGGCAGAGAATAAGCTTACACAGGTTACCCTAGATTGGCCAAAATTAAAACAACTCAAATGGTTGCACTTAGGGCTGAACCAAATAAGCCAATTGCCAGATAATATATGTATGTTAAAAAGCTTAGAAGTATTGCTTTTAGACAATAATCAACTGCAAGAATTACCAGGAGATATGGGTCAGTTGCAAAGCTTAAACACCCTTATTTTAAACAATAATTTACTAAGTGGTTTACCTGCCTCTTTTGCAGAATTAAACAAACTCGAAACGCTTATTTTAACCCATAACAATTTTAGCACCGTACCCGAGAGCTTATATGCTTTAAAGCAATTAAAAGTACTTTCATTGTTGGGAAATCCCATCCCAGCAACGGAGATAGAAACCTTAAAGAAAGCCCTTCCTACCACCGATATTCGGTATTAATTATTGGGAAAGATTACGCAACCCATACTGCCAACTCAACCCATACATTTATTATCTTATGTAAATAAATTATGCCATTTTCTTTGTTATTTTTGCTGAACCTAAAAACGCAACACTAATTGGGTTCAGACCAAAAAAAACAAGATAGACCATGAAAAAAATACTCCTTATAAACGGGCATCCTGATGCAGAAAGTTTTAATTTTGCATTAGTTGCAGCCTATAAAAAAGGCCTTGAAGAAACAGGTGCAGAATTACAAGAAATTACTATTAAGGACTTAAACTTTAACCTGAACCTAAGCTACGGATACCGCAAAAGAACAGAGCTAGAACCTGATTTACTAGCGGCGCAAGAAAAGATTAAATGGGCCAACCACCTTGTTTGGTTTTACCCTGTTTGGTGGGGTTCCTATCCCGCCATCATGAAAGGATTTATCGACCGTGTTTTTTTACCCGGGTTTGCCTTTAAAAAAAGAGAAAACTCTGTTTGGTGGGATAAATTATTACAGAATAAATCGGCACATATTATTGCCACACTCGACCAACCTGCTTGGTATTATTGGCTCGTATACCGCCAACCCAGTACCAATGCCCTCAAAAAACTAACCCTTCAATTTTGTGGTATTCATCCTGTAAAGGTAACAAGCATTGGCCCCATCAGGCTTTCTAAAGAATCTTATCGCAACAATTGGCTCAGCAAAATAGAAAAATTTGGGCGAGAGCTTAGGTAGAAGGGTTTTAAGGAAAAAATGAATTTGCTGATTTTCAGTTTATGGAATGGCTTCCAACCACCACGCAACTCTAGCTGTTATATCCAGTGCTTCTTTTCAGTCTATGCACTGTTCTTGTAAGTGTTGTTGCCTGTCTTCGTTTTCTATCTTCGCCTATCTTTAATAGATTAACCTAAAAACATAACAATCAATAAGTTAGTATTTAAAATTCGTTCTATCTTATCTTAAATGCTGTTTTTCTCTATCTTACTTATCTTGCTCTGTAATACCCAAATTGGCGTTGCTGTCGATTTACTGATATTTTTAATTAAGTTTTCCTTTTTAGACATATCGTATAGGAGGTTTCTAATTTTAGTCCTTTTCTGGGTTTCTGAAAGAACATTAGATAATTTTTCCATAAGTAAGTCATCAAGTTCAGCCCTTGTCGCTTGTTTATACTTGGTCAAAAATTCAATTACCAGCTTAATATAATATGATTTGTCAAAGGCTTTATTTTTAATGTAAGAAGCCTTGTTATCTGTAATAGCTGCAACAGAAGCGGCTACATAATAATTGGGCTTGCGACCTTCAATTAATTTTTCCTTTTTTAAAGAAGACGCAGCAACATCTGTAATTTCTAGCTTTTTCTGAACCCTGTCTAATAATACAACTTTAGATAAAGTCAAGTCTTTACGTTCGATAAGAATTTTAGAATAATTTTCATCAATAGCGTGACCATAAATTTGTAAAACAACTTTTTGTGGTTCGGATAATAAATAGTCAGGCAAAGGAAAAAATCGATTTCGTTGTGCTAAATACATTGTATGAATTCCATAACCTAATCGGTCAATCATACCTAAATTTACCATTGCATTTGAAAGCCAATAATTGCGATACCTTTCGGGTGTTTTCTCGCCATCAGAATATTCATCTGGATTTCCTTCAAAAAAGCTACCTGCATTTGAAAAAACTAACTTATCAATTTTTTCAATCACTAATATTCGGCTATTTAAAGAGTAATCTTGGTGAGCAATACAATTGTGCATTGCTTCCAGAATAGAACGTGTATCGTATTTATTAACTGTAGTTGAAAGCAATTCACTATCTGGAAAAAACTTATACTTTACGTTACGAATATTCTGTAGCACTTTGGTAGTGTTTAACAACAATGGAGTTCCAAAATGTTCATACGCTTTTTCTTCAGTTTCAAGTTTCCATGTTACTTCGGCAATAGCAGGCAATAAATAATGGGAAGCTTCTTCTTTGCCTAAAAGAATAATAGCGGTATTTGTAATTTTACCATTAATAGTAACTTTTGCTTTATCTAAAAAAGTTGCTTCATCCCAAGTGTCGATTTCATTAAAAAAAGATGATCTAGAACTTTTTTCCTTAAATTTTTCTCTTGCCGTTTTCAATGCATCTTTATCTAAATCATTTAAACTTGCTTCTTCAATTATAATAGCACTCCAATCTTCTTGTGAATTATAAATAATACGAACATAATTTGGGTGATTTCTTAAATCTGTTTTGTTACTTCCTATCCTAATATATGGTTTTTTCTGAAAATGAGTAGGCTCTCCTTTAGCAGACGGAATACGAAGTAACACAATATGCATACCGTTGTGGTTAAACTCAAAAATTTCAAAATTTATTTTTGGGTGCAAATAGCTGCGAATGAATAGCTCTAAGTCTTGATTGCCTTGCTTAGCATTCTCAAAAGTAAAATTAGTTCCTTTTATATTGAACGTTTCATCTTCAACACCCCACACTAAGTAACCAAAGGGCTTGTTGGCAATAGTTGCACCATTGCTTACAGCACTAATATATTCACCAATTTGCTCATTTGAAATACTACCTTTGTTTAACTTAAATTCTAACCACTGCTGCTCTCTAGGCTGACAGCAAAGTTCGTTTAATAATATGTGTAAGTCCGAATTTGTCATTGATATTAATCGTTTTAAATCTTCCGAGAAGAATCTGTCAACCAAGGTAAATAATAATGCGGAAAAACAAACTTGATTTTAGTAGGTAAATGGCAATGTCGCGAGACGTGTGTTAGCGGTTTGGTTTGATTTGCAGTTGTCTTGTTTCAAACGAATAATAAAGTGTCAACCCTACTAATGAACCAATTAGACTTGGTTTTGCAATAGCAATAAAACGTTCGGTATCAAATTTACCATTACTATAATTAATCGATGCTAGAGGTGCGATGAAAATTGTTGAGAAAAGTGATAGTCCTGCAATCACGCCAAAAACTCCTCCAGCGGTAGTTTCATATTGAATGTGCTTAATTCTGTCTATAGGAAAACTAACTTGTCTATCAACAACAAAGTCGATAGTTTGATTGAACGAACTGTCTTTATTTGCTACTGAAAGGTACTCGCTGTAAATATCAATAGTAAGAAAGGTGTCATTTAATTCTCTGAGCCCACCCTCAAAAATGTGCTTTGTCTTGAAAACATAAAATTCATTTCCACTATTTTCAACACTATCAATTATATAAACGTCTATAGATTTTCCTTTCTTAAGATAATGCGGTCGATTGCTATTTAATTTATAGAATCTATATTTTGTTCTTAAGTCTGATGTTTGTCCTACTGAAATTTTAGAAAGCAGTAGTAATACAGTCAGGATAGAAAAAGTATATTTAATCATAAAGCAATGTCTTTAAAAACTAACTACTAACAAATATATTCCCAATACCCAATTACTCCTATTAAACCTTTCGGCAAACCCACTTTGCAAGCAATCATCACGGAAAGTATATTAGTGTGCTTTAGTTTTGCTTTCATGGCTATCAGTTTACTTTTGGTTCAGCCAAAATAAATATTATGTTTAAAAAAGCAAGGTTTGGAGATTATTGAGTATAAGTTATCATGGTGATGGTTGCCAAATGACTTTAATTAAAAAACGCCTCGAAAGAAAAAGCAGTCACCAATTTTCAACTAGCTACCGAAGGTTCTACCGCGAATGGTGGAACAGGCTGAAAAATTTTGCTGAAAAATACAGATAATTCTATTCGTTGTTCAATTTAAGAATCTCTTCAATTATGTTATCTGCAACTAGAAAGAATGTACTCGTATCTGATATTACTATTTTAGGCATTCTTGATGTCTGATTGCAAGTCTAAAACTGACTGACTGAAAGCAAAAACACCATATTTCCCAAGCATTTCTATAAAAGCCCTTTTAGACAAACCAACCATTTCTGCTGCTTGACCTGCCGATAGTTTAGCTTCTTCATAAAGCTTGACAGCCACTATCATTGAGAAATCATAGTCTTTTAAATCCAAATTATCTGGAACATTTAGCTGAATGGTTCTCATAACGAATTGTTTTTACTAAGATACAAAACAATAGATAATTTTAAGAAAGATAATTTTGCTTGCCCTTTACCGGAAACGCTCACATAAGCGATAAGGTCGGTTCAGCCAACAAAAATAAAATCCTGCTGATCCTGATGTTCGCATTTCTATGTTATACGGCTGGGAATGGGGAGGCGATTGGAAGTTCTCCGACAAACCTCAATTCCTAAAAACCCTTGGTCATTCGTTGGTACTTGCAGTTATTCTCTAACCATAAATTTACCCGTCAATGTTTGTTTATCAGTTGTTGTTAGTTTGTAAAAATAGAGTCCTTTGGAAAAGCTATTAACATCTAGCTTGAAATGTGTTTCTGATATCTCGTTTACAGTTTTTATTTCTTGTCCATAAGAATTATAAATTTTCATCTGCATTATTTTTCCAACCGCCGATGAACCTATCGAGAAATTTATTTCATCAGTTGTTGGATTTGGAAATGCAATAACTTGTGAGTTGATAGGATTGGAAATATCTATAATGGATGAAACATAGTTGCCAATACTATCAAGTTTTATCAGAACTATGTTTGCCGTTGCGATGTCGTTTTTAATGGAACCTGTTAAGAGATAACCGCCATCTGAAGTTTGAGTAATATTATTTCCTAAACTGTATGCGTATCCATCAAAATTTCTTATCCATTCAATGTTTCCTAATGTATCAAGCTTCGTTATAACAAGATAATATTCATCGGTATTGGGAATCCAACCCATCGCATAATTTGTTGTGGAAAGAATATAGCCGTTGTTGTTTTTACATTCTTTAATGAAATGCGCAATGCCTAAATAACGTTTTTTGGTCCAAACAGTATTGCCAACAGAGTCTGTCCTTATAATGAATGTTTCCTTTTCGACATCAAATAGTTGATGATCATAATTTCCTGCAATTAAATAACCGTTATCAGAAAGTTGTTGAATTGAATTTGCATTATCCTTTCCTTCTCCACCAAATGTTCTTGTCCAAAGGGTGTCACCACTTGAATTAATTTTGACTAAAACAATTTCTTGATTTCCTGTTGTTGGAACGGTACTTCCTGTTATTGCAAAACCACTGTCTGTTGTTTGAATTACTGATCTACAAATAACAGAATTGTATCGTTTTGTCCAAAGGGTATCTCCGATAGCGTTGGTTACAAAAAGAGTTGTGGAAGTGTCTGGTACAACAAAAAAATATCCACTGTCATAAGTTTGCCCAACAGAAAACCCTTCTGCCCAAAAGTAAGATTGATATTCCTTTTCCCAAATTAGATTACCTGTTGAATTGAATTTCATTAAGTATGGATTACTGCTATTCACACGTCCTGTTATAACAAAATTGCTGTCTTTGGTTTCAATTAATGAGTAAGCAAATTCCATTCTTGGACTTTGTCCAATATATTTGTCCCAAATAAGACCACCAACTGAGTCAACTAATAAAACATTTACATCGTAATCGGAAACGAATTGACTTCTTGATGAGCCAACAATAAGATATTTACCATCAAGCCTTTCAATTACTGCAGCTCCATAATCAAAATTTACCTTGGGATAGGTATAATTGAACAACACTTGCCCGTTCGCAATTGTTGTTAATAGAAGAAGTAAAAATGTAGCAATATGTTTCATCTTAGTAGGTTTTTAAAATTCCCTCCAAATATGCAATCATAAAGCACATATACACTACTCGTATAATTTGAAAAACAGAAGTAATCTCCTTAAAAAAACAATGTGATTTCGGGTAATTCATAATGCAAGTTCAAAGGCTTATTATTATTTGGCTCAGCTAAAATAATGATTATGAAATAAAAAACAAAGTTTATGGAGGTGCGATTTATGGCAAGTATCATTTCATCACCCCTTGGTATAACCTGCCCTCTTATAACTAACATTAGCAAACCCATAAATAAGTTTGCCACTTGCCTTAACCAGAATAAGGAAGCAAAGATGAGAATCCAACCGAGTATTGTTACATAGTTTTCTTTGATTAGTTTGTTTCGGTATACTAGTAATAGTATTAACCCTATGGTTCCTGTTAAAATGGTTTGTAAGGGACCGGCAGCAAAAATCCAAACAGCATCTTTATGAAACTTGTTGATAGTAATTTGATAGCGTTCTTTGTCGGGAAAATCGAGATTATTTTTAATTTCATTGGAGTAGTTTTTTTGTACTTCATCTAAATATTGAAGCAATTCCGTATTCCAGTAGCCAGAACTTTGATAGTTAATGCTTGCCTCATATCCTAAAAATCTTGAAACAGAATAATGCCCAAGTTCATGTGATAGCGTTCCTATCACTGTCATTAAGATAAATGTTAGTGATAGAATAATTAATAATTTCAGGTCTATTCTCAGGTATTTCATTGGCTTATTTACTTTTGGTTCAGCCAAATTAAATATTGTGTGTTAAAAAGCAAGGATTGGAGATTATTAAATACAAGCCATCACTGCCATTTAGAAAAATTCCCTTCCATCAAAAAGATCCTTCGCTCCACTGCGTTGCGCTCAGGATGACGCCGTTTTAGGGCTCAAGGGCAGCGAGAATAGAGGCAGCTTCGATGCCTCTATTCTCGCTGCCTATTGGTTATAGAATATTGTCTTTTTGAGCGCAACGCAGTGGAGCGAAGAATCTCAAAGTTTGAACTGACCGTTATAAAAATAAGCACAAATATTAGTGTCTAAAAGATACTTTTTCACAAGTCAATAGATTTTCGGCTGAAATTTCTGTCTTTTTTCAATTCGTCAATAAATTCGTCAACCGATTGGTCAAGCTCCCAAGATCCAAATAATGCTTCCCATGAATTATCCTTATTCATTTTCGTAGTTTTCATTGAATTTGAAAGTCGGGCAATAAGCTCTAATTTATTGTTTGGGCTCAAGCTTTTCAGTAAGGTATAGTAGCTATCAACCAAGTTTATATTTAAATCTGTTGTCTTCATCTTTGATTGCCTTTATTTAATACAAAAATACAAAAAATATCTAATGTTCTGAACTACGAATTTAACTACTTTGTCGAGACGTGTTGTAGCATACCCCGCAATTGATGCTCTAGTAAATTAGATTAATGTCATAATGGTTAATAAAGAATGGTTAAAAACAATGTTTAGGATATTATTAAGCAACAGCCATCACCGCTTTTTAAAGAAATTTACTTTCCATCAAAAAGATCCTTCGCTCCACTGCGTTGCGCTCAGGATGACGCCGTTTTAGGTCTCAAGGGCATCGAGAATAGAGGCAGCTTCGCTGCCTCTATTCTCGATGCCTATTGGTTATAGAATATTGTCTTTCTGAGCGCAACGCAGTGGAGCGAAGAATCTCAAAGTTTGAAGTTGAATTTACCTAGACAGCAATGTTTTTAAAAAAAGTACCAGTTATCACAGAGTATTTCGTTTTATTTAATTCACCATTACTTTTAAACATTTTCATTTCAACTCCAGAAAGGGCGGGATAGGTGGTGAAAAAATCACCGTTATACCTCAGGTTTTCATTCTGTTGGAAGATACAATTTCATTGTTCCTTTTGTAAATAACACTTCATTTAAATGCCCTATTTTTTGTCTGTCTGTTGTAATTAGGTGCATATGTAGAGGGTATCGTGATGTGTAAAAATAGCTTTATGCTATCGTTACTTGCAAAAATGATACGCAAAATGCAAATGATAAATTTCATAGGGTAAATTTCAAAGTGTTTTCCAAATGCATGAAATGAAAACAATGGTTGATAAAAACACAACTCCTACAATCAATCGGATTAGAATGGTAGTTTTTGAATGGTCTGTTTGAATTAGTTTTTTAATTATCATACTGTTGTTTGTAATCTCTCCTATAGTGCTAACCTTTAACTTCGGTTTGAGTGCTTTATCTACTAGAATCTGTTCTACGGTATACCTAAATGTGTATTTTGTGGCAACTACTACCGATGTTGATCCAGCAAAATTACGTTGCCATCGGGGTCCGTAAGCATAAGACTTGCCGGACCACTAGTTTTTTCGTCGGCCTCGCTGGATAGGGTAAGTCCGCTATCTTTAAGGTGTTTTTGAATGATGCGAATATCATCAAACGAATCTACATTAGCTGCGTTCTCGTCCCAACCCGGATTAAAAGTTAAAATATTACCATTAAACATTCCTTGAAATAGGCCAATGAGAGCATTATCGTTTTTCATAATTAGATAGTTTTGCTCCATGCTACCAGCGAATGCTGTGAATCCTAGTTTTTCATAAAATTCTTTGGAAGTCTTTAAGTCTTTTACGCTAAGACTGATTGAAAATGCTCCTAATTTCATATTATTTTGGTTGTGTGTTTTGCTTATTTCTGCAGGGTAACTTGTTGACTTTTTATCCAAAACAGAGTTTAGATAAAATCCTATGGCAAATGAAGCCATAAATCCTGCGATGGTTAAATATACTTTTTTCATTTTTAGCCTTGCTTAAAATAATTTAATTTTTATTTATGAACTGAAAAAGAATCAAAGGTTTTGGTTCAGCCAAAATATTACTTACAAATACAAAAACAAAGCATGTGCACTAGTAGGCAATTGACTTTATGACTTAAGGTAAAAATTCTATTTGAGCCATTAAACCTTTAGGCGCGCTTTACATCTTAGGAAGAATAATAAACTTAAAATCTATGAAAATCAACAAACAATTGGTATTGGGGGCTATTGCTGTATTTATTGCAGGCGTGGTAGCTTGTAACAAGGAGGAGGAAAAAGCTCCCAATTTAAACAGGGGATTAAACCTACCAGAAACGCCTTTTAACTATGCCAATTTGGTATTGCCTAATTATTTTACCACAGATGTGCCTGGTTCACCTTTACCCGGCTCTATTAATGGAACCGATAATACACCCGCCAATAACCCTGTAACCAACGATGGTGCCACACTTGGCAGAGTATTGTTTTACGATAGAAACTTAAGTGCCAATGCCCGCATATCCTGCGCTTCTTGTCATAAACAAGAAAAAGGATTTTCCGACGAAGCCATATTAAGTGCAGGTTTTAATGGAGGCGCAACAAGCAGGCATTCCATGACCTTAATAAATGCCAGGTATTACCAACGTGGTAGATTTTTTTGGGACGAGAGAGCAGCTACTTTAGAAGAGCAAGTATTAATGCCTTTTCAAGACTCGGTAGAAATGGGTATGACCCTAGACCAAGTAGTGAGCAAAGTTAAAGAACAAGCTTTTTATCCTAACTTGTTTCAAAAAGCGTTTGGTTCAAGCGAAATAAACGCTGACAAAATTGCCTTGTCGTTGGCGCAGTTTGTAAGAAGCATCGTAAGTTATAGCAGCAAATACGATGAAGGAAGAGCTAGGGTACAAAATCCAGGTGCTAATTTTCCTAACTTTACAGCAGAAGAAAATCAAGGAAAAAACCTTTTCTTTCAACCCAT
>JAUYMZ010000033.1 GCA_030699355.1 Bacteroidota bacterium
CGCCGCACGGCAAAATCCGCGGGATCCAATCAAAATCCGCAACACGGCAAAATACGCCGCACGGCAAAATCCGCGGCACGGCAAAATCCGCGGCACGGCAAAATCCGAGGAAAATCAAAACACGCCGCATAGATGAATACCCAAAATTCCCATTGCGAATTAATTATATTTGCAAGCAAAATCATGAACAAAATAGCATTAGATGAAACCATATGCGCCTTGGCAACCCCTGCGGGTTTGGGTGCTATTGGGGTAATTAGGGTGAGTGGCGAACAGGCCATTTTCTTGGTAAATAAAATATTTAAGGGTAAAGACCTAACGAAGGTTGCCACGCATACCCTCCATTTTGGCAAAATAATGGATGGCAATGAGCTGATAGATGAAGTTTTGGCAAGCATTTTTATAGGAACCAAAAGCTATACGGGCGAAAACAGTGTGGAGATTTCTTGTCATGGTTCGCCTTATATACAGCAGCGTATTTTGCATGTTTTGGTTCAGGCCGGAGCCCGATTGGCGCAACCTGGCGAGTTTACCATGCGCGCTTTTTTAAACAAAAAACTCGATTTATCGCAGGCAGAAGCCGTGGCAGATTTGATTGCCTCGAACTCCGAAATGAGTCATAAAACTGCCATGAACCAAATGCGCGGCGGCTTTAGCAAAGAGATTGCGGGCTTAAAAGAACGTTTGGTAAACTTTGCTTCGTTGATAGAATTAGAACTCGATTTTAGCGAAGAAGATGTGGAGTTTGCGAGCCGACCAGAACTTAAAAATTTGGTTCAAACCATGTTAACTTTGATACAAAGTTTAACCGAAACTTTTAAAGTGGGCAACGCCATTAAAAACGGCATTCCAACCGTTATTGCAGGCAAGCCCAATGCCGGGAAATCTACTTTATTAAACGCCTTGGTTAAAGAAGATAGGGCCATTGTAAGCGCCATTGCCGGCACCACGCGCGATACCATTGAAGAATCTTTTATCATTGATGGCGTAAGTTTTAGACTCATAGACACCGCCGGAATTAGAGAACATACGAGCGATAGCATTGAAAGCATTGGCATTGAAAAAACGCATGAAAAAATTCGCCAAGCGAGCATTGTTTTGTATGTGTTTGATGTAAACGAAACAAGTTTGGAGGAGCTTGCCAATGAAACAGGTGCCATGGCGCAAATGGATTTGGTGTTGATTCCGATTGGCAACAAAATAGACTTGGTAAATGAAGCAGATATTCGCCAAAAATTTTCGGGTCGAACAGATATCATTTACCTCTCGAGCAAAGAACAAATTGGCATGAATTTGCTAGAAGCAAGGCTGAAGCAAGTGGTAAACAAAGATCAAATTAAGAACGATGTAATCATTACCAATATAAGGCATTACCAAGGATTGTTATTGGCAGGCGAATCGTTGCAGCAGGTGATAGAAAGCATGGAAATTGGCAGAAGCGGCGAACTCTTAGCCTTTGATATTCGCAAATCGATTTACCACCTTTCCGAAATTATTGGCGAAGTATCTACCGATGATTTATTGGAGAATATTTTTAGCAAGTTTTGTATCGGAAAGTAAGTTTAAGAAGAAATTCCAAATTATTATTGTCTGGGAAAAAGTGTGAGATTATTTATCCAAATTTTCGTTTAAAAAACGGATAGGTAAATACAGCAAACAACAGAACCGCGGCGCCGGCGTAGAAGCCGCCGCTCATCATTTCGCTTTCGCCAAAAAGTAGGAGTGAGAAAACTACCCCATAAATGGGTTCAAGGTTATTGGTTATGATAACGGTTAAGGGATCTATCTTTTTTAAGATTTCTACACTTAAGGTAAAGGCCAAGGTGGTGCAAAAAATACTTAAGATTAATAGGTAAATTAAATCTGCACTTTGTGGGAATTGAATATTTGATAGCTCTCCTACTACTCCTTGAAAAATAGAGATGGTTAGAAGTGCACCCAAAAATTCGTAGAAAGTAATTTTACCCGCTTCATGTTTTTGGATCAGCTTACCATTATAAATACCAAACATAGCTGCGGTTATGGCGGCCAAAATGCCAAATAAAATTCCGGCTGCGTAGAACTTTTCAAATTGTAAAATAACCAATAAGCCAGCCACAATAATGAGTCCGTACAAAGCATCTCCCCAAAAGAATTTTTTCTTGAGCATAATGGGTTGTAAAACGCTTGCAAAAAGAGTTATGGTGCTAAAACCGGCTAGCGCAATAGAAACATTAGACACTTTAATGGCATGGTAAAAAAAGTACCAATGCAGGCCCACCACAGCGCCCCAGCCCATTAAATGCATAAAATCTTTAGCAGTAATATGTAATGAAACACCTTTATACCGCAAATAAGCATACAAACTGATGATTGAAAAGGTGAGTCGCCAAAACACCAAATCTAGTGCCTGAAGTGAAATAAGTTTACCTAAAACTGGGGTAAAACCCCACAATAAAATAATAAAATGTAATAGCAGGTACTTATTAATTGCTTTTGGTTCAGCCATTTATTTGGGCGCTTTTTTGAGTAGGTACAAGGCAATAAAAAAGAATAAAACGGGCGCAACCCAAACGGCAATCCATGGCTTCATTACACCTGTATTTCCGGCGGTATTAAAGATTTGAATGAGCAATAAATAGGCAAAAGTTAAACCTATGCCAATGCCTAAATGCATACCCACTCCGCCCCTGCTTTTGGCGCTTGAAACAGCCACCGCTAAAATGGTTAATACATAAAAAGCAATGGGAATTACGGTACGCTTGTATAACTCAACTTTAAAAATATTTACCTTGGGATTTCCTTTGTCGGTTTCTTTTCTAATATAGCTATTGAGTTCGGGGTTGGTCATGCTGCTAACCACTTTTGTTTTCTCAAAAAACTCATCTGGCTTTAAGCTCAAAATGGTATCTTTTTTCTGCCCTTTAAAAATATACTCGCGGTTATTAGCAAATAACCTTTGGGTGTATCCCTCTAATGTCCAACATTGTTTTTGTCTATTCCAGAGTAACCTACTGGCATAGGTTCTTTCCACCAATTTTCCATTGGCAAAACTCTCCAAATTAAAATTATAACCGCTGCTATCCGAGTAATTAAACGATTCCATGTGAATAAGATTGGAATCATTGAGCATATTAAAAATATTATTGTTTTGGGTTTGTTTGGTTTCTCTAATCCAATTTTCTTCAAAAGCGAGTCGGTATTTATCGCAAATGGGCAGGAATTGTGTGTTTAAAAACATAAACAAAACAAACAACAAACTGGCACCAATGAGGTAAGGTTTTAAGAATCTTTTATAAGATAAACCACTGTTTAAAATGGCAATAATTTCTGTGTTTTGAGCCAGTTTGCTATTAAAAAACAGGGTGGATAAAAAGATAAATACTGAACTAAACAAGCCCATAAAATACGGTATGAACCAAATATAATAATCGAAAATAAGCACCGAAAGGGGTGGTTTTCGCTTTATAAAATCGTCCATTTTCTCGCTTACATCAATAAAAATAGCAATAAACGTAAAGAGCAATACCGAGTAAAAAAACGATTGCAGGTACTTCTTAATGATGTACCTATCTATAATCCCTATGCCTAATTTTTCCCACATGTTTTGGTTCGAACCTATTAATTATTCTTATAATTTACGCATAATGATTGGCAATATTCCTTTTTTCCAGGCTAAAAAATTGCCTTCTAAAATATGCTTGCGGGCTTCTTTAACCAGCCACAAATAAAAACTTAAATTTTGCAAACTAGCAATGGTAGCGCCCAGCATCTCATTGCACTTAATTAAATGCTTGAGGTAAGCTTTAGAATAATTGGGTGTAAACAGGCTATCTACGGGCGAATAATCAAATTTCCATTTTTCGTTTTTAATGTTGATTATACCTTCTGAGGTAAACAAATATCCGTGGCGGGCATTGCGGGTTGGCAACACACAATCAAACATATCTATGCCTAAGGCAATGCATTCTAATATATTTTCGGGGGTACCTACACCCATTAAATACCGCGGTTTTTCTATGGGTAAATGTTCGCAAACCAACTCGGTCATTTCATACATTTGCGCGTGTGGCTCTCCTACGCTTAAGCCGCCAATGGCATTTCCATCCATGTTTTGGTCGGCAATAAATTTGGCAGAATCTACCCTTAAATCTTTGTAAACAGAGCCTTGTACAATAGGGAATAAACTTTGTTCAACACCGTATAATGCTTCTGTTTCATTAAACCTTGTGATACAACGTTGCAACCATCGGTGGGTAAGGTTCATGGAGTCTTTGGCGTATTTGTATTCGCAGGGGTAGGGCGGACATTCATCAAAAGCCATAAAAATATCTGCGCCAATGGTTCTTTGGATATCGGTGGCAATTTCTGGGGAGAAAAATATTTTGGAGCCATCTAAGTGGGATCGAAACGAAACGCCTTCTTCTTTAATTTTGCGCATTTCGCTCAAACTAAAAACCTGGTATCCGCCGCTATCTGTGAGCATGGGTTTGTCCCACTGAATAAATTGGTGGATGCCGCCCGCTTTATTGATTACTTCTAAACCCGGACGTAAAAAGATATGGTAGGTATTGGCCAAAATAATTTGGGCTTGCACCTTTTGCGCCAAATCTTCTTGCGATATAGATTTTACAGAACCTTGGGTGCCTACGGGCATAAAAATAGGCGTTTCAATATTGCCCCTACCGGTATGCAAAGTTCCGGCCCTAGCCTTGGTTTCTGTATCTGTTTTGTGTAAGGTAAATTTCATGTGTTGGTCTGAACCAAATTATTCAAAATGCAAAGAAAACTGAATAAGCTGCGGCGAGATAGAATGGATATAATCTGTAAAAATATAATTGTCTCTATACATGGCATTGCCAAAAGTATTACACACTTTTAACTCTGGAGAAAATTTAAAATATTCGAAGTAAAAGTCAAATCCAAAACCTGCCTCCCAACCTGTAGAAACGGGCACCAAAGATACAACGGGATTTTGTAAGCCTCTGTTTTTATCTATGGTAGAGGCAAAATCGTAGCTAACCCTACCGCCTCCAATTACATATACGCGCATATTTTTGCGGCGCATAGATTTGTATTTTAGCAATAAACTGGCATCGCAATAGGCAGATTCTATTTTCACCTCTTTTTGTCCGGTTGGGAAATCGTACACCAAATTTCTTTGCACAAAAGAAATCACGGGTGCCATTAATCGGATATCGAGGTAATCTCCAACGCGCAAATTAGTGATGGCGCCAAGGCCAATACCCGGAAAGTTTTTCACCGATACGTTCATAATGGTATCAGAAGGAAAATTGGGTTTCATTTCCATCAACATCCTGCCCGAGTTGGTGGCAAGCGTAAAGCCAAAGTGCAATCGCTTCAGGTCGTACTGCTCCAAATTAGGCTGAGCCCAAACATGCAGGCCAGCTAGGGTGCATAAAAGCACTAAAATTATTTGTCGGCTATATAGAGCGAGCAAGTGCCAAAAGTTAAAGGTTCAACAATCGTATTTTTAAATCCTGCCTCGTTTAAAAAACCCGCAAAGGCCTCTCCTTCTGGAAAGTGTTTTACACTTTCGGGCAGGTAGGTATAGGCATTTTTGCTATTGCTTAATAAATTACCCATCACGGGTAAAATATAAGTAAAGTAGAAATTATAAACTTGTTTGTAGGGAAAAAATGCCGGTTTAGAAAACTCCAATACCACCAACCTGCCACCGGGTTTTAATACTCGGTTCATTTCCTTTAACCCTTTGCTTAAATTTTGGAAGTTACGCACACCAAAAGCAACGGTAATGGCATCAAACTTATTGTCTTCAAAGGGCAGGTTTTCGCTATCGCCCTGCATCATTTGAATCTTGCTCGACCAACCTTTTTTATCAATTTTCACCCTTCCAAAAGCTAGCATTTGTTCGGCAATGTCTAAACCAATGATTTGTTCTGGATTTAACTTCATGGCCTCCAAGGCTAAATCACCGGTGCCTGTGGCAACATCCAACATTACTTTAGGTTGCAATGGCTTAAGGTAGGCAATGGCTTTTTTGCGCCATATTTTATCAATTCCTAGTGACAAAAAGCGATTTAAAAAATCGTATTTGGGAGCTATGCTGTTAAACATCTCCTCTACTTGCTCTTTCTTACTGGTATTGAGAGATAAATCTGGTTTTACTTCTTTTATCATCGGAGTGCAAATGTAAGGGAAAAAGTAAATACTAAACTTAAAATCCGAAATTCTAAATTCGAAATTCTAAAAGGGGTTTTGTGGTATTGGGAGAATTTTTGTTTAAGGTTTATGAGTTTAATCGTTTATGCGTTTAACTGTTTATGCGTTTATGCGATTATGCGTTTAATTGTTTGTGGGTTTGGAGGATTTTTGGTTTGGCAAGGGGTTGAACCAAACTGTTTCTAAAATAAGGGGCGTTAGCCCTGATATCTCAGTAGCATCAAATACACATCAAAATTACCAAGAGGGGCGCTAGCCCTGACATCTTTTAACACTCAAATTTATCATTGAAGAAATCAATATGCGCAACAAATAGATTTCAGGGCTAACGCCCCTTTTGAATGCAGGCGGTGTTCCGTTTAGCTACTGAGATATCAGGGCTAACGCCCCTAAAAAAATGGGAAATTAAAAAAATGTCGAACACCGAACGCTGAATTTCGAATGTTGAAGGAACAAAAAGCTAGGAGCTAGGAGCCAGAGGCCTTTGTTAACCGAAGCTTTAGCGTAGGATACCAGCTGCAAAGAATACCCAACACCGAATGCTGAATTTCGAATGTTGAAGGTGCAAAAGGCCAGGAGCCTTCACTAAAGTCAGTTAAAAAAGATGAGGTCCTTCGCATTCGCTCTGGGTGACTGAAATATGTTGCCATTTGCTAAGGCATTGGGCTTGTTGGAGGCTTTGCATTTTCTTGTTTGTTGGGTAATGGGGGTAATTAGGACAATTAGGACCATTGGGACAATGGGGACTGGGTTTTAGGAGATCGAATGCTGAATTTCGATTTTTGAAGGGACAAAAGGCCAGATGCCAGAGGCCTTTGTTAACCGAAGCTTTAGCGTAGGATACCAGAAGCAAAAAATGTTGAAGGAACAAAAACTATCGTCTATGGTCCATGGACTATGGACCAATTCCCTCCAATTCATGAAAAAAATCAGTTTTGGGCAATTAAAAGCATTTTGTGTTAGCAGATTTCAAAATATGCCTAAATTTGCAATTCGTTATGGAAAAGAAATCAGTTTATTGGGTATTGGCTTATTATTTTTATACCCCCATTTTTGATGCAGAAGAATATGTTGGTTACCACTTAGCTTATTGCAAAAAGCTGGGGATTAAAGGTAGAATTTACATTGCACGTGAAGGTATAAACGGCACTATTTCTGGCACTCCCCAACAAATGAATGTGTATATGGACGATTTAAAATCGGATCCTCGCTTTGAAGGCATTAGCTTTAAGGTAGACGAGTTTGATCATATTCCGTTTAGTAAAATGCATGTTCGCTTAAAAAATGAAATTGTGCATTCTGGATTAAAAAATGTAAATCCGATTCGCCTTACGGGGAAACACCTGCATGGAGAAGAATTTCAGGCATTGCAAAAACAGGAGGATGTAATTGTAGTAGATGTGCGTTCTAATTACGAAACGCGTTTGGGTAAGTTTAAAAACGCCATCACTTTTGATATGGAAACTTTCAGAGAGTTTCCTGAGAAGGTTAAAGAGTTAGAAAAATATAAGGATAAAAAGATAGTAACCTATTGCACGGGTGGCATCAAATGCGAGAAAGCTTCTGCCTATTTATTAGAGCAAGGTTTTAAAGATGTTTACCAATTATATGATGGAATAATTGGCTACGCCAAAGAAACCGGCGGTAAAGATTTTGATGGGGTTTTGTATGTATTTGATGGTAGGGTTACCGTACCCATTAATGAAGTGAACCCAGAGGTAATTTCCGAATGCAAAAAGTGCGGAGTAAAAGTAGCACGGAGTTTAAATTGTGCCAATGTAGATTGCAACGAACAATTTACCATGTGTGAGGCATGCTCAAATGAAATGGAAGGTTGCTGCACCACAGAATGTATGCAATCTCCCGGCAAACGCGAATACAACGGCACCGGCTTTTACGCCAAACCTTCTGTTTAATTATGAAGTATGAATTATGAGTTATGAATTATGAATTATGAATTATGAATGAAGGCAGGAATTGGTTTTCATTTCATAATTCATAATTCATAATTCATAATTCTACTTCACCCTCTCCACGTAATCTCCCGTGCGGGTATCTACTTTTACTTTATCGCCTGGATTTACAAAAAGAGGCACCATTACTTCGGCACCGTTATCTAAGCGGGCAGGTTTAAGTGTGTTGGTGGCGGTATCTCCTTTTACGCCTGGTTCTGCGTAATCTATGGTTAAGATAACAAAGGTTGGCATTTCGGCACTTAAACACAAGTCGCCCTCAAACGAAACTTTTAAAATCATTTCTTCTTTTAAAAACTTCACCGAATCGCCTAATAATGATTCTTCAATGTATATTTGGTCGAATGTTTCGGGGTCCATGATTATCAGACTTGTTCCATCTTTGTATAGGAACTGCATTTCTTTAAACTCTACGCGCACCATTTCTATAGATTCGCCTGCGCGGTAGCGGTGTTCCATTTGTTTACCCGATTTTACGTTGCGTAAAACCACTTGATAAAACGCTCTTAAATTTCCCGGTGTACGGTGTTGGTATTCCATTACCTGACACAATTCGTTATTGTGTCTAATAAAACAACCTTTAAATAAATCGCCAGTATTTGCCATGTATTTCTTATTTCTAAATGTGACTGCGAAAATAGGAAAATATGCCTCTTTTGAAAATAAAAAAGTTTTCGCATCTTAGCCGCTATGCAAAGAGCCATTTTCTGTACCTTC
>JAUYMZ010000039.1 GCA_030699355.1 Bacteroidota bacterium
AAAATCAACTGCAAATTGATTGCTTATTCTTATCAAAATTACTGTGGGCACAACAATAAATATGACTTTCCATATTTGCTCGTTTTGGGTTATGTTTTTTTTCATTTCTCAATTGATTTTTTGTCAAATACTATCTTCTCCAACCTGCCTTTGCGCTTCACAATGTTTTTGTAATCCCACTGTATATCTCGCGATTTTTTGAGCCAGCGTGCTAGGTCTTGGGGAATAATTTCTGAAAGGTGATTATAAAATATAGAGGCGTCTTTAAATTTTTGGTCTTTTTTAACCTGGAGCTTTTCTTCCTCAAAATCGGCACCACTCCAAAACATGAGTCTAATGCCTTTTTTTTGCTGGCTAAAGCCAACAATGGGGTTGCCATTCAAAAACCAAACAGGGTGGGCATGCCAAATTTTGCTTTCGGCTTCCTCAAGTTCTTTATTGATTAGGTTTTCTAGCAAAGAAACTATTTCTTTTTCGTTTGCAGTTAATTGCTCAAGATAACTTTTAATGCTAGTATTCATTGGATAGAAATGATAGTCTTGTTGTTAATCTCCCAAGAAATCAGAAATTTGTTTATACATATCTGGAATTTTATTTATTACCACATCCCAAACTATCATGTAATTTACGCCGATATAGTCATGGATTAATCTGTCTCTCATTCCAGCTATGTTTTTCCACTGAATTGTATTCCATTTTACTTTGATATCTGCTGGGATTTTCTTTGTAGCTTCACCAATTATCTCCAAACTCCTAACAATCGCTCTTTTTAAAATTTCATTCTCCAAGAACATGTCATATTCAATGTCTTTGGTTGAGTTTATTATAAATATACATTCGTCATGTATATGCCTTAAATATTCTTTTGGTTCCTTAGACATATTGAACCTCCTTTAAAATTTGTGGTCCAATATATGGACTTAACCCATTTTTGGTTACCACTTCGATTTTTTCATTTTTGAAAGTGTCTTCAAAAAAATCACAAACTGCCATGAAGTTATCGAAGTTTTCTTTTCCGGGCTCAAAATCAATTAATAAATCAATGTCGCTTTTATTCGATTGTTCATTGCGTATGTATGAACCAAACAAGCCAACATTTCTTACGCCTAATTCCGAAAGCTTTAGTTTGTTGGATTTTAGTGTTTTTAAAATGCTGTCTTTATTTGTCATTTATTTTATACTTTGTTCAAATATACAATTTTTCGTTTTTTAATCTTATCAAATATACAATGCTTTGAAATAGTCTTTTTGGTTCAGCCAAAATACATGGAATGAGCGTAAAAGGCAAGATTTTGTTTTTTGTGCAGGGTGTTACATTTTTAGTAAAGTTGGAATAGCTAAAATTGACTTTATTTGCAGTTTAAATATCATAAAAATGGCCAAACAGTTAATAGAATGTGTTCCTAATTTTAGTGAAGGAAATGATTTGCAAATTATTAAGCAAATTACAGATGTAATTGAAAGTGTAGAAGGAGTAATGTTGTTAGATGTAGACCCCGGAAAAGCCACTAACAGAACAGTGGTAACTTTTGTGGGAGAGCCCAACGCCGTTATTGAAGCGGCCTATTTGGCTATTAAAAAAGCCTCCGAAATAATTGACATGCGCAAACACAAAGGCGAACACCCGCGCATGGGCGCTACCGATGTTTGTCCGCTAATACCGGTTAGTGGCATTAGTATGGAAGAAACAGCAGCCTATGCAGTTAAGTTGGCGCAAAGGGTTGGTTCCGATATACAAATACCTGTTTATTTGTACGAATATGCGCAGCCTAATGCAGATAGAAACAACTTATCTATTATTCGTGGTGGCGAGTATGAGGGTTTCTTTGATAAGATAAAATTGCCAGAATGGAAACCCGATTTTGGTCCGGCTGTAATGAACGAACGTGCCGGCGCCACTGTAATTGGTGCCCGCGATTTCTTAATTGCTTACAATGTAAATTTAAATACCAAATCTGTACGTTTGGCCAATTCTGTGGCCTTTGATGTACGCGAAGCGGGCAGGGTAAAACGTGAAGGAAACCCCATAACCGGTAAAGTTGTAAAAGATGCCGAAGGCAATGATGTGCGCATACCAGGAACACTCAAGGCTTGCAAGGCCATTGGTTGGTACATTGAAGAGTATGGTATTGCGCAAATAAGTATGAACCTTACCAATTATAAAATAACATCGGTGCACATGGCCTTTGATGAGGTTTGTAAAAGTGCCGAGCGCCGTGGCATGCGCGTTACCGGTTCTGAGCTGGTGGGTTTAATTCCATTAGATGCCATGTTAGCGGCTGGTAAACATTACTTAAAAAAGCAAAATCGTTCGGTGGGAGTGAGCGAGGCAGAGCTCATAGATATTGCCATAAAATCTCTGGGCTTAAACGAACTTACACCTTTTAATCCGCAACAAAAAATCATAGAATACAAGTTAAAACAAGCTACGCAGGCCAAGTTAATTAACCTCACATTAACCGCTTTTGCCAACGAAACCGCCAGTGAGAGTCCGGCTCCAGGCGGCGGTTCTATAAGTGCTTATGTGGCAAGTTTAGGTTCAGCCCTTGGTACCATGGTGGCCAATTTAAGCGCAGGTAAAAGAGGTTGGGAAGAGCAATTTGATTTCTTTAGCAATTGGGCAGAGAAAGGTCAGGCAATTAAAGATACGTTGCTTGCAGCAGTAGATGAAGACACCGCGGCCTTTAATAAAATTATGGAGGCATTTGCCTTGCCAAAAAATACAGCAGAAGAAAAGTTGGTTCGAACCGAAGCCATTGAAAATGCAACCAAATATGCCTGTGAAGTTCCTTTTGCAGTAATGCAAACGGCTTATGATTCTTTGGAGATGTTGGGTGCTATGGTAGAAAAAGGTAATCCAAATTCTATAACCGATGCTGGCGTGGGAGTATTGTGTGTAAAAACCGCTGTGCGCGGGGCTTATTTTAATGTAATGATAAACGCCAAAGGTTTAAAAGACCAAGTTTTTGCACAAGAGATTACCCAGAAAGCAAAAGAATTATTGGCCAAAAACCACCAAGAATCCGACAGAATTTTGGCCCTTGTAGAAGCCGCTTTAGTATAATTTTTTTCGGTTTGAACCCATGAAGACTATTGTAAAAAAAGCCATAGGATTGCTATTGATGATTGCTGCGCCCATTATAAGTGGGCGGGCATTTTATGAATATATTTCCATTAAATTTTTGAACCAAAAACCAAGTTATCCATTTGGTAAATCTATTATGGATAGTACCCAAGTAAGTGATATTGCTTATTTGGCTAATTATGAGAGTCAGTTATTAACCATTGGCATTATTTTTTTAGGCGTTGCTGCTTTGGCATACATAAGCATGTTAATTAAAGCACTCATTAATTTGGTATGGCTGGCCTTGCTTATAGGAGTTGGGTTTTATTTGAGTAGGATGGTGTAGGTAAATACATAATAGAAATATTTGATGAAGTTAGTAACGCAGACACCGAAAAAGGCGCTAAAAGCGTTCTTAAAGCAAAAGCCTTTGAGAAGCGAAATTGATGTTTTTAAAACAAACCTCATTGCATTACTAAACAAAATTAGCGTTATAGAAAAACGACCGAAGGACGAAAGCGAAGAGCATTTAAAAAACGACCTACGTGACTTTTTGCGGGACACCTATTACCGTGAAACAAATGCTATCAACACAAAGGATAAAAAAGACCTTGTAATTCATCTCGACAAAACAACGGATAGTGAAGTTGGAGTAATTATTGAAGCCAAAAGACCTAACAATACTGGTGAAATGGTAACGGCTGATAACCCAAATAAAAAAGCACTTTACGAACTTATCCTTTATTATTTAGACGAAAGAAATCAAGCAGGGAATAACCAGTTGAAACAGCTTGTAATGACAAATGTAAACCAGTGGTTTATTGTTGACGCAAATTATTTCGACAAACATATTTACCGAAACGCCCAAATAAAAAAACTATATGAAACCAAACTCAACGACAAAAAAGACAATCCTTGGTTTTATGAAGAGATTGCAAAAGTAGTTTCTAAACTAGATGCTGAAATACCTTGTGTTTATTTTGATATTAAGGATTATGATGGTGTTTTGCGCAACAACAATAAAGAAGATGACAAAGAATTAATTGCTTTATACAAAATCCTTTCGCCACAGCATTTATTAAAAATTATAGCGCCAAACGACAGCAATT
>JAUYMZ010000041.1 GCA_030699355.1 Bacteroidota bacterium
AATAGGCGAACCAACACTCAATGGAATGGGAGAAAGGTTGGCCGGACCAATATAACTTCCGTCTTCGTTTATTAAATTGTTTTCTTCAGTCATGTTTTAATTAACCCTTTTATGTTCTCATTGTTTTGTTTGAACCAAAAATACAGGAAACCTGATTTAATTTTTTGTTTAGCATATAATAGTGCATTTTACTGATTGTCATACTTTAAACACGATATTTTTGATACCATTAAACCTAATTTCATGCGTTTCATAAAGTATTTACAAATATCAAAAAGATTGCTCACTTAAAATTGATGTATTATATAATAAATTGCTTCACATGGTTAAAACCATGGGCTAAAATTTATACTATGTCACATTCTTATAACAAAATTTGGATTCATGCAATTTGGTCAACTAAAGATAGATATCCCTTTTTAGAGCCAACGATTCGAACCAAAGTAATTAATCTTATTTCTGAACAACTTAAAGAGTTGGGTTGTTTGGTGGGCATCGTAAATGGAATGCCAGATCACATTCATTGTTTGTTTATGTTAAGTCCCGAAAAATCAATAGCTGAGGTACTTAAACAATTGAAAGGTAGTTCTTCATTTCGTCTGAATAAAGAGGGGAATTTGAATAGTAAATTTGCCTGGCAAACAGGATATGCAGCTTTTTCTGTTTCTGAATCGGTAAAAGAAAAGGTTTATCAATACATTAAAAACCAGGAAATTCATCATAAGAATAAGACCTTTCAACAAGAATATGAAGCGTTTTTAAGGCTTTATGAATTAGAATAAATGTTATTAAACATAGCCCACGGTTTTAACCGTGGGTTTAAAATATCGGCCACACGTTTTTTCAATCTTATTCCTGTTCATCGGTTACCTGCCACTCTTCATTTTTTTCATGGTTAAAACCATGGGCTAAGTTTTGTTTAGGTTAATGCAAACCTTTATCAAATTCTGGGGTTTAATGTATTAAGATAATGCAATTAAAATTTATCTTTGAACCATGAACGTAAGTGTAGAAATAGACGATAATTCGGGATTTTGCTTTGGTGTAGTATTCGCCATTCAAATGGCAGAAGATATTTTAAATGAAGAAGGTCATTTATACTGTTTAGGCGATATCGTGCACAACGACGAAGAGGTGGCTAGGCTCAAACAGAAAGGATTGGAAATAATAGACCACGATAAGTTTAATAGCTTAACTAATGCCAAAGTGCTCATAAGGGCCCATGGCGAGCCACCAGAAACCTACAAAACAGCCCTCGACAACCACATAGAATTAGTGGATGCAAGCTGCCCCGTGGTGCTAAAATTGCAGCACCGCGTAAGAGAAGCGCACAATAAAGACGAAAAAATATTGATATACGGCAAACATGGTCATGCCGAGGTAAAAGGATTGGTAGGTCAAACCAACGGAGAGGCCATCGTAGTAGAAACTTTTGATGAGTTAGAGCAGCATGAATTGCCTAAAAAGATTCAGTTGTACAGTCAAACAACCAAAAGAACCAAAAATTTGTACGCCCTCAAAGATAAATTAGAGGCACAAGGTATTGAAGTTAACTTTAACGATACCCTTTGCAGGCAAGTAAGTAACCGCGATATTCAATTGAGAGATTTTGCCACTAAATTCGATAAAATTGTTTTTGTTGCCGGACTTAAATCGTCCAATGGAAAAGTGCTTTTTGATGTGTGCAAAGACAATAATCCAAATACATATTTTGTAAGCAGCAAAGAAGAAGTTTCCAAAGATTGGTTTAATGAAAACGACCGCATAGGTATTTGCGGAGCCACTTCAACCCCTCAATGGCAAATGGAAGATGTTCGTAATCATATACTGGCATTTTAATTTCATTTTTCACTTGAATTTTAATCCCATTTTTATTTAATTGTCCCTGAATTTAAACAGTAATCTCATGAAGAAATATTTTTATACCATATTGGGTTTGGCCTTTGTAGGCATTTTAATTTACAGTTTTTCTGAAACTAAATTTAAGAATAAGGCATCTACCCAATCTGCTGCGGCAACTTCATTTCACTCCTTAAGTGTTAAGTCTATTGACGGAAAAAGCACTTTAAAAATGAGTGATTTTAAGGGTAAATATGTTTTGTGTGTAAACGTTGCCAGCGAATGTGGTTATACCAAACAATATGGTGCCTTGCAGCAATT
>JAUYMZ010000044.1 GCA_030699355.1 Bacteroidota bacterium
TTGGGATGATTTGCTACCGAAATGTAATCCCTACGGGATAATTGGATTTGCGTGTTTGGGGTGTCTTGCTACCGAAATGTAATCCCTACGGGATAATTGGATTTGCGTGATTGGGATGATTTGCTACCGAAATATAATCCCTACGGGATAATTGGATTTGCGTGGTTGGAATGATTTGCTACCGAAATATAATCCCTAAGGGATAATTGGAATTGCGTGGTTGGGATGATTTGCTACCGAAATGTAATCCCAACGGGATAATTGGATTTGCGTGGTTGGGATGATTTGCTGCCGAAATGTAATCCCTACGGGATTTTAGAATGTGCCCTTAGTGTTAAAAATTGCCAGAAGCTAGGAGCCAGTTGCCAGAAGCCTTCCACCACCCATCCACCTATTTCTATTTAAATGAAAAATTCTTCCCCAATGAGATGCCCAACCAATGCATTACCGCTCCATTTTGCCAAAAGGGCATGTAGTTTAATCTAAAACATACGTGGTTGCTCTCCATTACCCTAAGCCCAATAAGGGCGTGGGGAAGCACTTCATTGTTGCCAAAGTCTTTTGTAAACAAAGTAAATCCACCGCCAATCTCTAACTTTTCTTTGCCTTCTCCTTTTAAAATGCTTGTAGAAAAAGGCGCCATAAACATATTGCGCTCCAGGTATACCGCATTTAAAATATCAAAATTAATGGGGTTATACCCCAAGCCAACATGCGCTGCCCAAGTATATTTTTCGTTGTAACTTCGGTATAAATACTTTTCATAGTTTAAGGAGTAAAATATAGCTGGTCCGCCCAAATCTACAAACCAATTGTTGGTGCCCTGCGGAGCCCTGTATTCTGGCTCTTGTGCGTGTAAAAAATTGCATAGTGTTGCTAAAATAAGTAGCTTGCCCCAATATTTTTTTGTTATCATCATTTATACAAAATAAACTTGCCTCACGCAATCTACCAACTTTTCTTTTGGGTTCATCGTTTAAGCATAGATATTGCCCTTGGAGCTAGCGCCGTTTTATTCGGGCTGAGCCAAGCGCTTTTGCTACCCATTCCTTGGTATTTTTATGTGCTGCTCTTAAACGGAACCTTTATCGTTTATTGGATAGATCATATACAAGACAGCGCAAAATCTTTGTTGGTTCAGCCAGGAGCACGACACGCTATTTTTAAGGAGCAACGTAGCCTTTTTGTGTTTTTAATTCTTATGCTTTTTGTTGTAAATGCAGCCTTAAGCTACCTTTATCTCGAAATTACCGTGATACTTTGGGCCATGGTGCTGCTACTTTCTTTGCTGGCTTATCTTCGTTTTCATAGGAGCCTCAAGCGGATTTTTATTTTAGAAAAGGAAATTCTGATAGCCTTATTGTATACCATCAGCACCGGGTTTACTCCCTTGATGTATTTTAAATCGGCTTATTTTTTAGATTGGGTGGTGTTTAGCCTGCTTTTATTGGGGGTGTTTTTATGTACCCTTCAAAATTTATTTTCTATTGCCCGCATAGAACAAGAGCTCGATAGCTTATCGCATACCAAAAATATCTGTCATAGATTTGGTTCAAGCCGATTAAAGAATTTGCAAGACCTAATGCTTTTGCTGCAATTGGTATGTTTGGCTTTGTTGTATGTGCTGTTTTCTCACCCGCATTTAATGCAATTTTGCCTTATTTTATTGCTTGTTTCTGTTATTCAATATGCCTTGCCTTTTTGGTTCAAACAGAGCCAAACCATGGCCTACCGTTGGATTGGTGATGGGGCATATCTCTTGTTGTTTCTTTGTGCCTAAAAGGGCATCTTTGCGCGGTATGAATTATAAGAAATTGGTGTTAAAAAGTGGACGTGAGCGTTCTTTGTTGAATAGGCATCCGTGGGTGTTTTCTGGAGCAGTAAAAACTTTGCCAGAAGCTCAAAATGGGGATATTGTGGAGGTAAGAACCAACCACAATGAGCTACTCGGATTTGGTTTTTTTGCCCCCAATAGTCAGATTGTTTGCCGCGTATTTGAATTTACCGATTCGTACATCAAAATAGATGAAAACTTTTGGTTCAAGAAAATGCAAAATGCCTTTTTATTGCGCAAGCGTTTGCTCAACTTTGAGCAAACCAATTGTTATCGTTTGCTACATGCCGAAGGCGATTTTATCCCCGGAATAATTGTTGATATTTATAACCAAGTGGCCGTTGTGCAATTGCTTATTAAGGGAATGGAGCGTATTTCTACCCAATTATTTGCCGGTTTGAACCAACTTGGTTTTACCCATATATACCTTAAAACCAAACAAAGTACCCAGCTTTTAGAGCAGGTAGAACAAGAAAGTAAGTGGGTAGGTGAGGCGCAGGCCATGCCTATTCGCGTGCTCGAAAATGGGGTGCCCTTTGAGGTTAATGTAGAAACCGGACAAAAAACGGGTTTCTTCTTAGACCAAAGAGATAACCGACAAATTGTTGGGAATTGGGCTGCGGGTAGAAAGGTGCTAAATACCTTTAGTTATAGCGGCGGATTTAGTTTGTATGCGCTTCAAGCAGGTGCGCGTTTGGTGCATTCTGTAGATAGTTCTAAAGAGGCCATTGCGCTTTGCAATGCCAATGTAAGCTTGCTTAAGAATGCCAACGTACACGAGAGTTTTACGCAAGATTGTTTCGAGTTTCTCATTGCTTCGGAAACGGGTTTTTACGATATCATCATCCTCGACCCGCCGGCTTTTGCCAAAAATGCCCGCGCCGTGCCCAATGCCACGCGTGGTTACAAAAACCTCAATGCACTGGGCTTCCAAAAAATAAAACCAGGCGGACTCATCCTAACTTTCTCCTGCAGTCAGCATATCGATAAAGAACTTTTCCGTAAAATTGTATTCGGTGCCGCCGCAGAATCGCGCAGAAATGTGCGTATCCTCCAACAACTATCCCAACCGCAAGATCATCCCATCAATATTTTTCACCCCGAGGGGGAATATTTGAAGGGCTTGCTTTTGCAGGTAGATTGATGAGAATTATGAATTATGAAGTATGAAGTATGAATTATGAAGTATGAAGTATGAATTATGAATTATGAAGTATGAATTATGAAGTATTGCTGTCCGGGGAAATTCAACTTCATACTTTGAGATTCTTCGCTCCACTGCGTTGCGCTCAGAATGACAATATTTTATAATTAATAGGCAGATGGCTTAGAGGCAGCGAAGCTGCCTCTAAGCCATCTGCCGTTAAAAACCTTCGAGTGCCTTGTCATTCTGAGCGTCAGCGAAGACCAATTCAAAACCTTTCATAATTCATAATTCATAATTCATAATTCATAATTGGAATTTAACTCATATTGGGAATTATATTAGTATAAGATAAAATATTAACTTACACAAAATTAGGTAATTGCGTTTTGGCATGTGTTGTGTAATTATACAAATACATGAAAAAATCATTGAAATATCTTTCTACGCTTATCTTGGTACCGTTTCTGGTATTCTTGAAGGGCGATGTAGATTTATCTGTGGATACTTTCATGTTTGGGGAGCAGGTGGAGGCGGTGGTTGTTACAAAAAATCAAATAGAAGAAAAGCTCATGGCTGAACCTATTTGTTTTTTAACCATTAAAACGCAGGTAAAAGCAACAAACAATGGTTTTACAGGCGAGGGTTTGCCCGTACATTTATATGATTCTTCTTATCAGTTAATAGCTAAGTCGCAAATTGTGCAGGGTAGGGTGAGATTTCAATTGGCTCATGCTGCCGATACAGCTACGCTGCAATATGTAGTGCTACCAGCTACTGCTGCTGAGATTAAAGTTTCTTATTCAGGAGGAAATGCTGCCTTGCCAGTTGAAGAAGCTGCTATTAGTTACTAAAAAAAATATCCGCGAAATCTCCTTAATCTCTGAGAAATCTGCGAGAACTTTTTTCACGCAGATTAGGGAGATTTTAGCAGATTTACGGAGATTTATTTCATTAATAATTCTCGTAAATCGGAGCTGTTGGGTAATTGTACGTTGTTGTCTAGGCTTTCGAAGATGGAGTTTTTGCTGAGGAATTCGGGTACTATGGCCTTCATTTTTCCTACAATAATCATGTTGTCTTGGGTGTTGTACGAATCTATTAGCTCGCTTAGTCGTTCGCTTACTTCTTGGAAATTGTACTGACGAACTTTGCCAATCATAATCTTTTCGTGGTGCGTAGGCAAGGTGTTTTCATTGTCGTTTAAAAGCTCTTCAAATATCTTCTCTCCAGGTCTTAGTCCGGTATAAACTATTTGTATATCTTTACCTAAGGTGAGTCCAGAAAGTTTCACCATTTTGCGAGCTAGGTCCACAATTTTGGTAGATTTACCCATGTCAAATATAAATATCTCTCCGCCATTGCCCATATTGCCGGCTTCTAAAACAAGCTGACAAGCTTCGGGGATGGTCATGAAGTAGCGCGTTATATCTGGGTGGGTTACGGTAATTGGGCCACCTTCTTCTATTTGTTTTCTAAATTTAGGTATTACACTTCCGCTTGAACCTAACACATTGCCAAAACGGGTAGTTATAAATTTGGTGGTATTAACCGAGCCAATCATTTTGTGATGTTCAGATAGGGCTTGCACGTATATCTCTGCAATGCGTTTGCTCGCACCCATTACATTGGTTGGGTTTACGGCCTTGTCTGTACTTACCATTACAAATTTGTCTATTTTAAATTGTATGGATAAATCAGCTAAAATCTTGGTGCCACTTACATTCACACGCACTGCTTCGCTGGGGTTATCTTCCATTAAGGGTACGTGTTTGTAGGCCGCGGCATGATATATAATTTGGGGTTGAAAGGCTTCAAATACTTTAATCATACGCGATAAATTGGTAACATCTGCCACTACTATCTCGGCAAAGGTATCTGCGGCACTGCGGTGTAAATCTCTTATTTCTGCATCTAATTCGTATAATTTAATTTCACTAGAATCTAAACAAATTAATTTAGATGGTTTAAAATGCAATAGCTGGCGCACCATTTCTGACCCAATACTGCCACCTGCTCCAGTTACCATTACTACTTTGCCGTTTACCTGCTTGCCAATTTCTTCTTTGTTGAGCTGAATGATATCGCGTTCTATTAAATCTTCAATGCGCACTTGCTTCATTTGTTTAAAACTCAGCTCCCCGTTAATCCATTTGTTTACGGGTGGTACGGTGCGCACAATCACGTTTAGGTTCAGACAGCGCTCTATAATTTCTTGTTTTTTGGCAATACTAATATCTGGGTCTGCAATTACCAATTGCTTCACTTGCAAACGGGTAAGCACCGATTCTAAATCGAGGCTGCTGTATATTTTTATGCCTTCTAATAATTTTCGCTGTGTCCCATCTTCACTGTCGAAAAAGGCTACAACTTTTATTCCTTCTGTGCTTTCTTGTTCAAGTTTTCGCTTGGTGGTTAAGCCCGCAGAGCCTCCTCCATAAACTACATAGGGTATTTTTTTGGTATCAGAATGGCTTTGTAAGCGCATATAAACCAGTTTTATAAAGGCTCTGTATGAACCTAAAAAAAACATGGAGAAAAAGAAGTCTAAAAATAAAACGCCAAAAGGCAATATATGGGAGGTGTTTTGAGGGAAATAACTGTAAACAGCATCTACTAAAAATAGCAATCCAAATGCGGTTAACATGGAGATAAAAATGCGCATTCCATCTTGTACGCTCGTATGTCTTAATACAAAATTATGCAACCTAAAGCTGTATATGGTTACCAATTTGGCCATCAAAACAATGGGAATTACCGATAGGGCAGCATAGAAAAATGAGTCGGGAACACCCATGCTATATCGGGTAATAACTGCGGCCACGTAGGCGATGGCGCATAATCCAACATCAAATAACAGAATAAACCAACGAGGTATTTGATTCGATTTTGAAAACAACAAGTTAAGTAGTCTCATAGCTACAAATATAATTTTCTTTTTATTTTTTTTATTTTTTGTTTGCCTAAAGGGATTGTTTGGGGTAAATTGTATGTTTTGGTAGTTAATTGAGTGATTGGTGTTTGCCCGGATGATTTGCCTGAATTGAATGTTTTTGCTTTTTTCTTGATGAATGATTGGTGTTTGCCCGGAAAATTTTCCTACTAAAAATGTTTGTACCTTTTTCCTTGATGAAAAAGCCCCCTTCGATTCCTCAGGGCAGGCTCCAAATCAAGACTTATTTGTTTCACTTGCATATGTACGAAAGATTGGCCTTTCACGCATCCCAAGCGCAGGCCGACGTTTGCTATGACATAGGCCTGCTTTAGGTCTGCTCACACGGCCCACCACACGCCAATCTTTCTACATCTGCCGCGTAAAACAAATAGGTCGTCCTTTTTCCCTAAATTGCCAGCTGCCAGATGCCAGCTGCCTTCTTCCTCTGTACAAAAAAAAATCTGCGTACTCTGCTTGTATCTGCGAAATCTGCGCGAAAGGGTAAACGCAAATAAAAAACATCCTCCAAAGACATAATAAGTTAGATTGAATATTTAAATTAAAAAGAAATAGTTTTTATGGTTATAACCATAAAAAGTTGTCAAATTTTATTATATTTGTGGATATAACCATAAAAATAACAATATGATTAACCGAGAAATTTATACCAATCGGCTGGTGAAATTCATTGATAAGCCGTTTATTAAGGTATTAACTGGCCTCCGAAGAAGTGGTAAGTCGTCTATATTGTTATTGTTAAAGGAAGAGTTACAAAGGAGGGGAGTGGCTAGCGAAAATATTATACAAATTAACTTTGAAAGTTTTGCCTACGCTGATATTCAAAATGCCACGGATTTATATGATTTTGTAAAGCAGAAAATTGATAATACCCAAACATATTATATTTTACTAGACGAAATACAGGAAATTGATTCTTGGGAAAAAGCACTGAGCGCCTTCATGGTTGATTTTAAAGTTGATTTATACATAACGGGTTCTAATGCAAGACTTTTATCGTCGGAACTGGCAACATACTTAAGTGGGAGGTATATTGAAATGGATATTTATCCGCTCTCTTTTTCAGAATCTCTGATTTTTAAACAATCGCGCTATCCCCAACCAAAATTAAATCCAAAATCCGAGTTTGAGTATTTTTTGCGACTCGGTGGGTTTCCTACCTTGCATACTGCTTCTTACGACATAGATTCTGCTTACAAAATCGTTTATGATATTTATTCATCAGCCATCCTAAGAGATACTGTTCAAAGATACAATATCAGAGATGTGGAGTTGTTAGAGCGTGTTGTTAAATACATTTTTGATAATATTGGGAATAATTTTTCTGCAAAAAATGTGGCTGATTATTTTAAAAGTCAGCAACGTAAAATAGATCTGAATACCGTTTATAATTATTTACAAGCCCTAAGCAGTGCCTTTATTATTTATAGGGTTTCTCGTTACGATATCAAAGGGAAAGAAATCCTCAAAACCCAAGAAAAATATTACTTGGGTGATCAGGCAATATTATATGCAGTTATGGGGTACAAGGATCGACTTATAGCTGGGGTACTAGAAAATATTGTTTATTTGGAGCTTAGACGGAGAAATTATAAGGTTTATGTTGGTAAAATTGGCGACAAGGAGATTGATTTTATAGCAGAGTTAAACCAAAAGAAAATATATGTTCAGGTTGCTTATAAACTGCAGGAGCAATCTACTATTGATAGGGAGTTTGGGTCTTTAATGGCTATTCAGGATAATTTTCCAAAGTATGTTGTTACCATGGATCCTTTGTGGGTTGATAACATAGAGGGTATCCAACATGTTTACATGGCTGATTTTTTATTGATGACTGAGTTTTGAGATGTGATTGTTTGGGTGTTTGTGTTTAGGTGTTTGCTAGGGTGATTTGCCTGAATTGAATGTTTTTACTTTTTTCTTGATGAATGATTGGTGTTTGCTAGAATGATTTGCCTTCGAAATATGTTTGTACCTTTTTCCTTGATGAAAAAGGTACCCAAAAAATCAAGACTTATTTGTTTCACTTGCATATGTACGAAAGATTGGCCCTTCCACGCATCCCAAGCGCAGGCCAATGTTTGCTATGACATAGGCCTGCTTTAGGTCTGCTCACACGGCCCACTGCACGCCAATCTTTCTACATCTGCCGCGTAAAACAAATAGGTCGTCGTGATTCCATCGTTGTGCGCTTTGTGTTAAAAAAATAAAATCTGCGAAATCTCTGATACTTCTGCGGAATCTGCGTGAAAGGGTGCTCACGTAAAAGAAATAGGTCGTCCTGTTTCCATCGTTGTGAGCTTTGTGTTTTTCTTTGTGCCCTTTGTGTTAAAAATTGCCAGAAGCCAGAAGCCAGATGCCAGAAGCCTTCTCCGCGGAATCTGCGTGAAAAGGTTTTTATGGAAATTAATTTAAAGCTATTTTAATTTCAAAGAATAAATTCGGCATTGTAATTTGAATGAAGTTTATTATAATTGCAGAATAAATACGAAATAAGGCATGTTGCTTGAATTTAAAGTTTCCAACTATAGGTCAATAGGTGATGAGCAGACGGTGAGTTTAATCCCTGCTACCAAACAAAAAGATCACCTTCAAAACATTATCACTAAAGGACGATATCAGGCCTTGAATGCTATATCTCTTTACGGACCAAATGGCGGAGGAAAATCAAATATTTTGAAAGCTATGAGTCTTTTAGATAGGTTAGTTAACATTTCGGCAAGGACATCATCAACTACCCGTTTACCTTACGACCCATTTTTATTAAGAGAGGGTTGGGAGGACAAACCCACAAGGTTTGAAATTTCTTTTGTGATTGAGGATAATCGCTACCGCTACGGGTTAGAGTTTACTGAAAATGAAATAAATAAGGAATGGTTGTTTCGTAAATCGGCTGGACGTGAAGTAAACTTATTTGCAAGAGAAGGAGAAATCATTGATGTAAGTTCAGGTTATAATGGCTCTAAAAAAATTATTGATGCAGCAATCGAAGCAACAAGAATTAACGCATTATTTATTTCCACTTGCGACATACTAAATGTTGAAGAAGCTAAAAGTATTATGAATTGGTTTCGACATTTTAGTATGGTTGATGGATTAAATACAGAAATAGAAGAAATTCAAACAGTAGAGCTTTGGGAGAATAAAGAATATAAAAATAAGATTAAGCAATACTTAGCATCATTAAGTCTAAGCATAGTTGATGTAGATGTAACCACAAAAGATTTTGAAGAATCTGAATTACCTGACGACATTCCTAAAAATTTGAAATCAAGATTGGCAAAGTCATTAAAAGGCAAACAGAGTTACTCTGTATTTGCAAAGCACCGCATTTACGACGCCAATGCTTTACCAACAGACAAAACACATAGTTGGAAATGGGAAGACAGAGAGTCGTCGGGTGCCAAAAAAGCATTTCAATTAAGTGGGCCCGTTTTATGGGCATTGGCTAATGGAGGCGTACTTATCATTGATGAAATTGAAGCCAAATTGCATCCGGTTATGACTTTGAATACCATTGATGTATTTTTAGACAAAGAAAGTAATCCAAACAGTGCTCAATTGATTTTTGCAACTCACGACACAAACCTTTTGAGTTATTCTAAGCTTAGACGAGACCAAATTTGTTTTGCAGAAAAGAATAAATGGGAAAGTACAGAGATATATGCTCTCTCTGACTTTGTTTATTTCGGAGAAAAAAATGGTGAGTTCAAATCTGAGAAAGAAAGACCTGACACAGATAAAGAGAAGCGCTATTTTGAAGGTAGATACGGAGCAATC
>JAUYMZ010000002.1 GCA_030699355.1 Bacteroidota bacterium
TCATCTGAGTTAAAGTTAAGTAATGGCCGAGTTAAATCGTCAGATCAATTCCCGGCCTTAAAGGTGATAAATTTCTTAACCTCATCAGATTTGGTTGATTCACCGCTTCCATTTAGTGAAATAAAAAAGATTTATAATTGGTCTTGCGGATTTGTGCACACTGGTAAAAAAGAGTATATTTGGCTTTCGCTTAAGGCTGTTAGTTTGTTAAATAAATTATTCTCAAGGGATTGCAGTTGTCGTTATGGGGTGGCGATTAATTATTTAAAAGATGGCGTTTCCATACAAGATCTGCAAGCGGCAATAAATGCCTCGCCTGGTTTTATAAAGTCAAATGAAATAAAAATATCCGAAGAATCTATTAGTCTAAGTTTAAGTGCAGATGAATTTGATGAAACAGCAGGATTTTGGGATAAACGCCAAAACCATTGAAATAAATTTTATAACTTACCGTTGCTCTTGGTAAACCCGTTTGGCCACGCCTCCGGTGCGGTCAAACGGGTTTGCAGATGAACTAAACGTTATGCATCAAAATCTGGCTCTGCAGTGCTCCCGCAAGAACTATTTAGGACTTACGCAAAGAAAATATTAGAAATTAATCGGGTCTATAAAAATCAACGACGTACAACCACCAGCGGTCTAAAATTTTTACAATATGGGGAAATATGGTGTGCTTGCGTAAGTCCTAATTTGACAACGTTCTCAACCCATCAAATTATGGAAACAAATAAAGGATTCGACGCACCGCAGAAGACTGTGGTGGTTCTGGGGACCTTTTCACATGAAGGACTAGACGCCAAGCTTCGTGGTCTCAACATGACTTTGGTGCGTAAGGGGCTGCGTTCTAGTGAACGCAATTGGTTGCGAATTGTTGAGATAATTTCTGGCCTCCGGAAGAGTGGTCAACTCGCAACGGTTCTCGTATACGCCCCTACGCCCACGCTTCTTCACATGGCGAGTTCAGCATACGACAGCGTTCGAGGTTCACTCTTTGATGAACTAAAGCAGACTGGGTCACACGTATTCTTACATGAGGATAATTTCAGTTCAAAGATTGAGCCGGCTCCATGGGACATTGCGGATCTTTCCGAGGATCAATTGCTGCAGCGGGATAAGTCAGACCATACAAATAGTCCACCTCAAAAATCCATCTTGAATTTCCCGCCAAAGTTGGCAAACACATGGTCCACA
>JAUYMZ010000078.1 GCA_030699355.1 Bacteroidota bacterium
TGTCAAATACCTACACCCAAATCCACATCCAATTTGTGTTTGACCCAAAATTCAGAAAAGCGCTCATTCATCCCTCTTGGAAAAAAGAACTTTACTTATATATGTCGGGAATAATTGAAAGAAATAGACACAATTTAATTGCAATAAATGGAATGCCCGACCATATACATGTTTTAATAGGTTGCAGACCACACCAATCGGCCTCTGATTTAATGCAAAACCTTAAACGAGATTCTTCAAAATGGATAAATACAAAAAAATTATCATCGTCAAAATTTGAATGGCAAGAAGGGTTTGGCGGATTTTCATATAGCAAATCTCAATTGAAAGATGTAATTAAATATATAGAAAACCAAGAAAAACATCATGAAAAGAAAACGTTTATTGAGGAGTATTTAGATTTTCTTGACAAATTTGAGGTGGATTATGATGAGAAATACATTTTTCATGAACCCATATAATCCCTAAAGGGATATGGAATTCGGTTTCGGAGAATGTCTTTGCTACCGAAATATTATCCCTAATGGGATATGGGGATATGTTTCGGGGAATGTGTTTGATGCCGAATTGTTATCCATAATGGGATATAGAGTGCAGGTTCGGAACATGTGTTGGATACCTAATTGTTATCCCTAATGGGATATTGGGTTCGGTTTCAGGCAAAATCCAATTGCCAAAATCTATTTCCCGCTAGGGAATATATTTCGGTAGCAAAATCATTTAACCAAACACAAATCAAATTTCCCGTAGGGAATACATTTCGGTAGCAAAATCATTCAACAAATCACAAATCAAATTTCCCGTAGGGAATATATTTCGGTTGCAAAATCCTTCAGCAAACACAAATCAAATTTCCCGTAGGGAATACATTTCGGTTGAAAAATCATTCAACCAACAAAAATTGATTATACAAAACAATATTAATACTTCTTTTTCTTTGGATGCTGTCTAGTATCATAAAAAACCAGTAGTTCGTATTTAAATTTACTAACCCTATAAATTAACAAATTATGTTTTGTTACCAAAACCTCATAAATCTGCTTCTTGCCTGAGCTTCTATGCGTTACAACACCAGATTGAATTAAATCAATTGTTTTTGTAGTTTGATTAACAAACTTAACTATTTCCCTTTCTGTCCAGTTCTTTTGCAAATAAGCAATTACCCTATCAAAACTACTTTTTGCTCTATACGACCAAACTACTTTTTTAACCATGGTTGATAGTTCTTCATAACTTCTTCATGGTTTATAAATTTACCTTCCTTTATCTCAGTTATTGCTTCCTCAACCTCGTGTTTGATTTCGGGGTGAAGCTCATCCCAAAAATCTAGTGGGGCGGATTCTTCTTTTAAAATTGCTTTCAACTTTAAAATTAATTTTTCACTGTTAATTGTAGCAATTTTTTCCAACAATAAGCCTTTTTCTAATTCAATATTCATACCTGAATAGTTTTTGTATTACAATAATAATGAACTTATTAGACTTTTTAAACAATATTTACAAAACTTCTTAGTAGCTAATAATGCAAGAGCTACACTTTTTCACTTAGAAAAAATGCTAATAAAAGTAAAACAATCACAAAACCTAAGCTTCTTGCTCGTTTTTCTTTCTATAGAAACTTAGTCCCAATACCAAAAATAATCCTCCGTATAAAACCCAAGAAGAAGCATAAGCTATTTTCTCTCCTGTGCCAATTACACTTGGTTCAAACCTAAATTCTATGTTGTGATTACCTGCTGGAACTTTTAAGGCACGTAACACGTAATTAACCCTAAAATGCGGCACCAAATTGCCATCTATGTAAGCATTCCAACCTTTTTCATAATAAATCTCTGAAAATACAGCCAATTGCTCCGACCTGCTCTTGCTTTCATAAACCAATTTATTGGGCTGGTATAAACTTAATTTGATACTGGCACTACTATCTTTCTTAGGTGTAAATCCTGCCAATTCAGATTCAAAACGCTTATCTGCAATAGCCATTTCTTTGCTATTAAAATTACTCAAAGCAGTAATTTCTTCATCAGCATCAGCCACCCATTTTAACTCAGAAACAAACCAAGCATTGCCATTGGCATTTACATTTTGCTGGGCAAATTTATTTCCGGTAGAATCTTGTAAAATAAAGTATTTAGCGTTCAACATATTGTAACACTCCATATTCATTTTAACCAATTGCCATTCTATTAACTCTTGGTACCTGCGCATTTTAGCTCCATGGTAACCGCCCAAAGATTTGTGGTAATAAGCAGTTAAAGCATCTTTATCAAAATCTGTAGTATTGTTATACACGCGGTAATGCGGGTCTGGGTCGGCCAAAATTTGTTCATCTACCGCAGTTTTTGGCACCGCAGCTTCACCCTTTTTCTTTTCAAAATCTTTGTCGTTTAAGTAACGTTTATCTACTCCCCATAAATCTACTACCACCAAAATACCCAAAACGGCCAACATTAATTCTGCTTTCAATTTTCCTTTTTGGTAGAACCAAAGCACTGCAGCAGCTGCTAAGATAAGTGCCAACGACCTGAATGCATCCATGCGCAGCAAACTTTCTCTATCGGAGGCTAGGGTGCCTAATAACCATTCTGGCAATTTCATACGGGCATCGTTTTCGCTCGAAAAATCAAAGAACATACCTGGCAATAAAGCAAATATTAAACAGATACCTCCTACAATTCCTAAGCTATATTTGATAGATTTTAACCAATCATCTTGCTTCAATTTTTTATCCATTACTTCTTTTACGGCCAACATTGCCAAAAACGGAAACATGGTTTGGGCCACACACAGCACAAATGTTACCGACCTAAACTTATTATACAGGGGAAAATAATTAAAGAACAAATCTGTTAATGGCATAAAGTTTTTGCCCATAGACAAGAAAATAGACAACATAGCCGCAGCAAAAATCCACCATTTGGCAGCACTTTTTACCAAGAACATTCCCAATACAAATAAGAAAACAATGATGGCTCCGTAGTAAATTGGGCCAGCTGTAAATGGCTGATCGCCCCAATAAATAGGCATTTGTTTCACTACTTCTTTGGCATTTGGATATCCTTGGCGTTGCAATTCTTTATAGGTATTGCTGCTTGTTCCCAAATCGCCATTGCTGGCCCCACCGTAAAAGTTTGGAACCAAAATAGTAAAGGGTTCTACCACGCCATTGCTCCATGCTAAGGCATAATCTTTATCTAAGCCAGATGAGCTATTAGCGGCATTGCTTTCACCAGCAGTGGTTTTAGTTAATTCAGATTGTCCACGAATACTGTATTTGCCATATTCTTGGGTAGCCAATAATCCTGTAATATTGGTACCAATACCCACTGCCGCAGAAACCGCCAATAAACCCGCGGCAATCATAAATTTAGGCAAGGTTTTATTTTTTACGGCCTGAACCAATTCTACAATCATCCAAGCTAAAATTATAAAGATTAAATAATACGTTATCTGCACGTGACCAGCAGAAAGCTCAAAAGAAACTGCGATACCGGTTATTACAGCACCTAGCCATTTATTCTTATGCAACGTAATTTGAATACCCGCCAAAACCAGCGGGATAAAAGCAATGGCATTCCCCTTAGTTACATGTCCGGCGTCTATATTTATAAAATTAAAAGACGAGAGGGCAAAAGCCAAAGAGCCAATCATGGCCAACCAGGGTGAAACTTCAAAGGCAATTAATAAAATATAAAAGCAGGCAAATAATAAAAAGATGGTATCTGCTGGGTGTTTAAAAATATCGGAGATATAGTATAAAACATTGCCAGTATAATTTCCATGATAGGTAGCGCCAATTAAGTAACTAGGCATACCTGCAAAAATACTATTGGTCCAGAAAGTGCGCTCACCGCTGGCTTTTTCAAACTGCGCTATTTCTTGGAAAGTAGCTTTCCACTGCAAAACGTCGTATTGTTTAAGCACTTTACCATTAAACAAAGGTGTAAAATAGGCAAAGATAACCAGCATAATAAGCACAAAAGCTAGCAAGTGTGGGAGAGCTTTCTTAAAAGGCGATGCGTTCATATTTCAATTTTTTGAGGGCACAATATAAATAAAAAACCAATTAGAGTATTCATGTGGAAATTTTGGTTCAGCCTAAAACCAAAAAAACCCGCCGAAGCAGGTCTTTTTGGTTATTTATTTTTAACTTTTATGCATTTTTCTATTAACTACATCCCGTTTGGGTACCACAGTTTAAGCATTTGTAACATGCGCCGCTGCGAATGGTAATATGACCACAAGTTGGGCAAGCCGGACTATCGCCCATGCGCTTGTTCATTTCATTTACTTGATCCATGGGTGCAGCTTCTGGAAGGATGGTTCCTACTATTTTACTCTCCACTTCAGCCTTTGGTTCAGCCCTATGAAAACCAATAGGAGCAGCAACAAGTGGTGTTACAGAAACGGGAACGATGGGTGCAATGGGTGTTTGTGCCGAATTAGCCGCTTTATGTTGGTTAATGGCCAAAGTGCTGCGTTGGGTTTCGTTAGGTTCAACCTGAACAAAATCTTCTCTTCCTAAGTACTCAAAGCCCAACATTCTGAACATATAATCTATGATAGAAGTGGCATTTTTAATATTTGGATGACCCGCAACCATGCCTGCAGGCTCGAAACGAGTAAAGGTGAACTTATCTACATACTCTTCGAGTGGCACACCATATTGCAAGCCCAATGAAACCGCAATAGAGAAGCAGTTCATGAGTGAGCGTAAGGTGGCACCTTCTTTATGCAAGTCTACAAAGATTTCTCCCAATGTTCCATCTTCATATTCTCCTGTGCGCACAAAAATTGTTTGTCCGCCCACGGTAGCTTTCTGGGTGAACCCACCACGTTTACCAGGCAAAGTTTTACGGGCAACAACCCCAGCTAATTTATGCTTAAACGCTGTATCGTGTGTGCGGTTTAAAATGGCAGTAGCGGCTTCTAATACTTGTTCTGGACTTAATTCTCCAACAGGTTTGTGGGCATCTTCGCCAAGTATTTGTTCAACTGCATCTTGGATATCTTCTTCGTCTTCTTTTACATCAGACTTGTTACTTAAAGGCTGACTCAACTTACAACCATCGCGGTAAAGCGCGTTAGCTTTTAAGCCCAAGCTCCAGCTTAAGTGGTAACATTCTTTGATATCTTCAACGGTTGCTTCATTAGGAAGGTTAATGGTTTTAGAGATAGCACCACTTAAGAAAGGTTGCGCAGCAGCCATCATTCTGATGTGACCAGTAGCAGCAATATAACGCGTTCCTTTGTTACCACATTTGTTGGCACAATCAAAAACCGGCAAATGCTCGTCTTTCAAGAAAGGTGCCCCTTCAACGGTCATGGTACCACAAATAAAATCGTTGGCCTCCTCAATTTCTTGACGGGTAAAGCCAAGTTTGCGCAACAAATTAAAGTTGATGCTATTATATTCTTCAGCAGTAAAACCAAGGCGTTGTAAGCAAGCCTCGCCTAATGTCCATTGGTTAAAAGCAAAACCAATTTCAAAGGCGCCAGCAGCAGCTTTGTCTAATTTCTCAATTTCTTCATCGTTAAAACCACGGAATTTTAAAGATTCTGGGTTAATATGCGGAGCACCCTTTAACGTGGCAGAGCCAGTTGCATATTGTATAATAGCATCAATTTCTGATTGCGAGTAACCCAAGTTTTTAAGAGCAGCAGGTACACCTGTATTGATGATTTTAAAATAACCACCACCTGATAATTTTTTAAACTTAACCAAGGCAAAATCTGGTTCAATACCAGTGGTATCGCAATCCATAACTAGGCCAATGGTTCCAGTAGGTGCAATAACAGTAGCTTGTGCATTTCTGTAACCATACTCCTCTCCCATTTGTACGGCAGCATCCCAGGCATTGCAAGCTGCCTTTAACAAATAATCTGGGCAATATTTAGGATCTATACCAGCTGGTTTAATAGATAAACCTTCGTAAGCATCGGTTGCATTGTATGCAGCATAACGGTGGTTACGCATTACACGCAGCATATTTTCTTTATTGTCTTCGTATCTTGGGAAAGCGCCTAAGTATTTGGCCATTTCTGCCGAAGTTTGGTAAGCCACCCCATTTAAAATAGCGGTGATGGCACCACCAATTGCAAAAGCCTTTGGAGAATCGTAAGGGATACCAGATATCATTAACATGCTACCTAAGTTGGCATAACCCAAACCAAGGGTGCGGTATTCGTAGCTTAATTGAGCCACCTCTTGTGATGGAAATTGCGCCATTAACACAGAGATTTCTAGCACCATTGTCCATAACCTACAAGCATGTTCAAAGCCTTTTACATCAAACTCAAGTGTTTCTTCATTAAAGAAACGGATTAAGTTTAAGCTGGCCAAATTACAGGCAGTATTATCTAAGAACATGTATTCGCTGCAAGGGTTTGAAGCGTTGATTCTTCCGCCTGCAGGGCAAGTATGCCATTCGTTGATGGTAGTATCATATTGTACTCCAGGATCGGCACAAGCCCAAGCTGCATCTGCCACCATATTCCAAATATCGTTTGCAGGAATAGATTTCATGGTACGGCCATCGGTACGGGCTTTTAAATCCCAGCTAGTTCCTTTTTCCAAAGCTTCGAAAAAAGTGTGCGGAATACGAACAGAGTTATTGCTATTCTGACCAGAAACGGTAGCGTAAGCTTCGCCTTCATAATCGCTTGGGTAACCAGCGGCAATTAGGGCAGCAACTTTCTTTTCTTCGTCTTTTTTCCAGTTAATAAATTCTACAATTTCTGGGTGATCCAAATCTAAACAAACCATTTTGGCGGCACGACGGGTAGTTCCACCAGATTTGATAGCACCAGCGGCACGGTCGCCAATTTTTAAGAAGCTCATTAAACCAGAAGATGAGCCACCTCCCGATAATTTTTCGGCAGCACCTCTAATTCTAGAGAAGTTGGTACCTACACCCGAACCATATTTGAAAATGCGTGCTTCGCGCACCCACAAATCCATGATACCACCTTCGTTTACCAAATCATCATCTACAGAAAGGATAAAGCAAGCATGAGGTTGCGGACGTTCGTAGGCAGAGGTAGATTTTTCTAATTTACCGGTCTTAGGATTTACGAAATAATGTCCTTGTGGTTTACCTGTTATTCCATATGAACTATGTAGGCCAGAATTAAACCATTGCGGCGAGTTTGGAGCGGCATACTGACCCACAATCATGTAGGCCATTTCATCATAGAATACCTGCGCATCCTCTTTGCTATCAAAATAATTATAGTCTTCGCCCCATTTCATCCAGCAATGAGCCATGCGGTGGGCAACTTGTTTAATACTTGTTTCTCTTCCTGTAGAACCGTCAGGTTGAGGCACACCTGCTTTTCTAAAGTATTTTTGTGCCAATACATCGGTGGCTACCTGACTCCAAAAGTTAGGCACTTCCACATCTTTCATTTCAAAAACAACACTGCCATTGGTGTTTTTAATGATAGATGTTCGGTAATCGTAAGTAAACATGTCGTAGGCACTTACGCCTTCCTTTGTAAAGTGGCGCTCTACCCGGAGGCCCTTTTGATCTTGATTCTTTTTGTTGCGGCTCATTTTGCTCAATATGATTTAGAATAACTAATAATAAATATAACAGTAAAGATGTTTTAAAAACCACCAAAAACTTTTAGGGGGTTTTTCAGTCAAAAGTCACCTTTCCAAACTTGCCAATCAAAAATCAATTTCAACATGTACCTATGTTGATTTCTTTTTCGTTTAGAAAAAGCTATGGTTTGGGATGTTTATAACATTAGTTATGCACACAAGAGCCCTTGTCTATTGCCGCTTTCACAGACGCAACAATTATTTAACAATCAGCGATTTGTCTTAATAAGAATACACTTTACTTTATTTTGGTTCGAACCAAAAAATTTTACTTGTAATTACAAAAAAAAAGTCGTCATTGCAAATTCTTGTGAAAGGTAAGCAGGGTTTTTAAATAAAAAGCCCTTTATTTGTTGCCAATACCTATTTTAGTATCGAATTGGAAAATCAATTTTATATCAACATACACGAAAAAGCTCAAAGGGGCATTAAGCAGCTTGCTGTCTTAATAGACCCAGATAGCCTATCGTCTGAATCGGATTTGCTTTCCCTCATTGCGCTGTGTAACGAGGCCAAAGTAGATATGATATTGGTTGGTGGTAGTTTAATTACAAATGGCTTTTGGGATCGTTGCATAGAATTAATTAAATCAAAAACCCCTATTCCGGTAATTTTATTTCCAGGAAATATTATGCAAACCCATCCTGCAGCGGATGCCATTTTATTTTTAAGCATGATTAGCGGCCGAAATCCGGATTTGTTAATTGGCAAACATGTATTGGCAGCTCCTTTACTTAAAAAATCGGGCATAGAGGTTATTCCAACAGGTTATATGATTGTAGATGGCGGTAATATTACCAGTGTTATGTACATGAGCAATACCACGCCATTGCCAGCAGATAAAAACAATATTGCAGCATGCACTGCCCTAGCGGGCGAAATGCTCGGCCTTAAAGTAATATACATGGATGCGGGTAGTGGCGCAGAAAATCCAATTAGAGTGAGCATGATTAAAGAGGTAAAATCGCAAATTAGTGGTCCACTCTTTATTGGCGGCGGTATCAGAACTACAGACCAAGCCATAGAAACTTGTTTGGCAGGAGCAGATATTGTGGTGGTGGGAAATGCCATCGAAAAAGATCCAAACTTAGTAGCAGATTTAGCGAAAGCCGTTCACAGTTTAAATTTACACTAAAACTATTGGGCTAGTGCCCTTGTTTACTTTCTAATTATGGCAATTAAAAATCTCATTTTTGATTTGGGTGCAGTTATATTAAACCTAGATCAAGACAAAACGCTGCGGGCATTTAAAAGATTAGGTTCAGACCTAGATGAAATTAACATAAGCAGTGCCTTGTTTACCGATTTTGAAACGGGCAAGGTTGATGCTTCTTATTTTGTTCAAGCATTGCATACCCATTTAAAAGGAAATGCAAGCATAGAGCAAATTATACAAGCATGGAACGCCATGTTATTAGATTTACCAGCTCATAGAATTGATTTGCTGAAGGCATTAAAAAAGAAATACAAACTTTATTTATTGAGCAATACCAACACCATTCACATTGAGGCCTTGTACAAAGAACATGGCCATGATATATTTGAAGACATCTTCGAAAAAATATATTTATCGCATGAAATTGGCCTCCGCAAACCCAACAAAAATTGCTACGAATTTGTATTGCAAGATGCCAATATATTAGGTTCAGAAACTGTTTTTATAGACGATAATAAAGGAAATATCAGAGGCGCTGAAGAGGCCGGCATAAACACCATCTGGGCCAAAGAGCCGCTCGACAAATGGTTCTTAGCGGAGCTTAAGGCTTTGGTCGTTGGTGGTTAGTGGTTGGTCGTTGGTCGTTGGTCGTTGGTCGTTAGTCGTTAGTCGTTAGTCGTTGGTTTAGTTTTTGTTGGTTTGAACTGGATTCTTTACCCAAATAAAAACTGCAACAATTCATCTATTTTGGATACTTCGATTATTTTTATGCCAAAATTAGTTTTGGGTAATTTATTAAATTTAGAGATATAAATTGTTTTGAACCCCAATTTTTCGGCTTCAGAAATGCGCTGTTCTATTCTACTTACTGCTCTTATTTCTCCGCTTAAACCCAGTTCACCTACAAAACAAATTTTAGAATCTATGGGCATACTTTCGTAGCTCGAAACTATGGAGGCTACGATACTTAAATCTATGCCCGGGTCTTCTACACGCAAGCCACCTGCAATGTTTACAAACACATCTTGCGTACCCATGCGCAAGCCACATTTTTTTTCTAAGATGGCCAAAATCATATTTAATCTTTTGGCATCGTAGCCATTAGAGTTGCGCTGCGGTGTGCCATACACGGCGGCACTCACAAGGGCTTGAGTTTCTATCAGCAAAGGGCGCATCCCTTCGAGGGTAGCGGCAATACAAACCCCGCTTAAAGCTTCCTCTCTTTGCGAAATTAAAATCTCTGAAGGGTTACTCACCTCCCTTAAGCCACCTTGTTGCATTTCGTAAATGCCAATTTCATTGGTTGACCCAAACCTGTTTTTGGTGCTCCTTAAAATGCGATACACATGGTGCCTGTCGCCTTCAAATTGCAATACCGTATCAACCATGTGTTCCAAAAGTTTTGGTCCGGCAAGGGTGCCATCTTTGGTTATGTGGCCAATTAAGAAAATAGGCGTATTGGTTTCTTTGGCAAAACGAATCATATCGCCGGCAGTTTCTTTTACCTGAGAAATACTACCCGGGGTGCTATCAATTAAGTCTGATTGCAGGGTTTGAATAGAATCTACCACAACCAAATCTGGCTGTAATTCTTTGAGTGCTTTACCAATTTTTTGTGTAGAGGTTTCGGTGTATAAATAGCAGTGGTTATTTTGGAAAGGGATGCGTTCGGCACGCATTTTTATCTGACTTTCGCTTTCCTCGCCGCTAATATACAAAACTTTAAAGGCAGAGAATTGAAGCGCCATTTGTAATAGTAAAGTAGATTTCCCAATACCAGGTTCACCCCCAATTAATACAACACTACCGGGTACTAAGCCACCACCTAAAACACGCGACAATTCTTGGTCTAGCAGCGGAATGCGTTGTTCGGTTCCCATCACCACCTCATTAATTTCGATGGGCTTTTTGCTACTTACATTTCCTTCTTTTTTCCAGGTACTTTTATAATCTACTTTTTCTTTGTGAACTATTTCTTCCACATAAGAATTCCATTCGCCGCAGGCGGGGCATTTTCCAATCCATTTAGCGGCAGAGGCACCGCAATTTTTACAAAAAAAAGTAGCATGAGTTTTGGCCATGGCGTGCAAATTAAGCAAAAGCCCGAAATAATTTGCCATAAAAACCAGATAGAAAACGTGAATAATTTACTTTCTTTGCAGCCAAGTGAGCAAACTTAATCAGATTAAATTTCCGATAGAACAAGAGCTTGGTTTGTTTGAAAACAAATTTAGAGCATCTATGAAGAGCAGTGTGCCTTTATTAGATACCATCATGAATTACATTATCAAACGAAAAGGCAAGCAAATTCGGCCCATTTTTGTATTCTTTAGCGCCAAATTATTTTCGGGCATTACCGATGCTACCTACAGAGCTGCCAGTTTGGTAGAACTGTTGCACACAGCCACCTTGGTTCATGATGATGTTGTAGACGATAGCGATGAGCGCCGAGGTTTTTTTTCTATCAATGCTTTATGGAAAAATAAGATTGCGGTGTTAGTAGGCGATTATTTATTAAGTAGAGGTTTATTGCTTTCGGTTCAAAACAAAGACTACGCCCTTCTAGAAATTGTAAGTTTTGCTGTAAAAGAGATGAGTGAAGGGGAACTATTGCAGATAGAAAAAACACGTAATTTAAACCTATCTGAGGAAGTATACTACGACATTATTCGCAAGAAAACAGCTTCATTAATTGCCTCATGTTGTGCCATTGGAGCAGCATCATCAGGAGCCAATGAAGAACAAATTGAACAGATGCGTTTATTTGGAGAAAAAATTGGGATTGCCTTTCAAATGAAAGACGATTTAATGGATTATGGAGATGAAGATATTGGCAAACCAAGGGGCATCGATTTAAAAGAGAAAAAACTAACCTTACCTATTATTTATACATTAAACCAAGCTGAACCAAGTGTTAGGAAAAAAATAATTAATACCATCAAAAATCACCATACAGACAAGAAAAAAGTAGCTGAGGTTATTGATTATGTAAATGCACATGATGGCATTGCTTACACCAAAAAAGCCATGGGAAAATATGTTTCTGAAGCATTGGCCATTATTGATGCATTACCCGAAAATCCTTACAAATCAAATGTTAAAGAATTGGTAAATTATATCATAGATAGGCACCATTAGTTTGGTTTTTCTTGTTTTTGTATAATAATATCCACTAAAGGGAAAAGTTAAAGATTCACAAATAGTTAAGTTTGCAACCTTATAAACTTAACCATGAAAATTTCTTCAATTGTCCCACTAAAGTCAATCTTTTGGCTAATATGCGCTTTATTCCTTTCCATACCCATTTTTGCTCAAACCGATTATAATACCTTGGCAGAAGCAACATTTAAAGCCATCCTTAATGACCCTACGCAATCGAAGAAAAATATTGAGATTCTTAAGAATATACCATCAACCCAAGCCGATACAACTAAATATAGGGCATATACTTGTGTAGGAGTATACCATGGCATGATGATGGAACATGATTCTTCTTTAAATTATTTTCACAAGGCAAAAGTTTTGGTTCAGCCTAATAGCATTCAAATGGCTAGAACCAACCAAAAGATAGCCATTGTAAAACGCCAACAAGGAAAATTCCAAGAAGCACTAAGTATGCTCTCAGAAGCGCTACCGATTGCCGAGAAAGCTAATGACAAGATAACTACAGCGACTATTTTATCTGAAATGGCTTGCAATTATAATTTGCTTTACAACAGAGAGGCTGCCATAAAACATTTAATAAAGAGTATAGAGGTAATCGAAAAAATGCCTGAGCCAAATAGGATACAATTAGCCCTTCAAAAACTTAACTTGGCCAATTTCTACTCGCATAATGGAAATTTTAAGCTATCAGAAAATTTATATGTTGAAACAATTGCCCTATTTAAAAAACTTAACCTAAAACAATCTATTGCGCTTAGCTTACTCAACTATGGGGAGCACCTATTGATTGTAGGAAAATATGATGAGGCAGAAAAAACGTTATTGGAAGCACGCGCTCAATTACAAAAACTAGGCAATCAAGAATTGGTAGCAATAGCCTATTTAAACGTAGCTTTGGTAAATAATGCGAAACAGGCAGAGGATTTACTCATCCAATCAGATTTTCTGAAAGCACTAGAAATAGCCAAAGAAGTTAAATCTACTAGAACTCTTGAAATAGCAAACAACTACCTGCAATTCCTAAATGAAAAGGGGAAGTATCAGCAATCACTTACCTTAGGGGTTGAGTATGCAACCTATACAGCAACAGCCAATATTAACGTGCTCAATATATATCATAAGCTAATGGGAGAAGCCTATGAGGCCAGCGGCGACTATAAAAATGCAAGCAAGCACTTTTCATTATACGGGTATTTTGGCGACTCAATATTAAAAGCAGAAAAAGAATTAATCGTTTCACAAATTCATGAGAACTATGCCCATGAACTTCAACAAAAAGAAAGCGAAAAACTTGCACAGGAATTCCAAATTCTTGAACAAAAGAGTAAAATAAAATTGTTTCTTTTTTTAGCAATAGGAGCTGTTCTTATCTCAGTATCCATCTACCTATGGAGCAATATGCGTAAAGTAAAATATAAAAATGAGCTATTAACCTTAAAAATAGAGGTGGAAAATGCGCAATTAAATCAGGTTCAAACAGAGTTAGAAAATGAAAGAACTTTACTGAAAATAAAAGAAGAGATAATTAAAAATCAGAAGAAAGAGTTGTATATACTCAGCAAACAAGGAACAGCTATTGTAGAACAGTTACATCCCATATTAAAAGACCATCAAGCGGAATCGAATCAAAAAAACGCCACCTCCATTAAAGAGGCTATTAGTAATCAATTTTGGAGTCAATTTAGTCAGCGATTTCAGAGTGTTTTCCCTGGTTTTTATCATTCGGTTCAAACCAAGTTTGGAGACATATTTACCCAAGAAGACTTGCAACATTTAGCGCTACACAAACTAGATTTATCTGTTTCAGAAATCGCCTATTCTTTATCTATTAGCGCCTTACAAGCAGAATTAACTAGGAAAAATATTATTAAAAAATGTGCTTGTGATAATGATGAAAAATATAAAATTCTCCTACAAAGCATGGACTAATGCGGTTCTTTAGGTTTGTATACTTCTGGATAAGGAATAATAACCTGAAAAGTGCTTCCTTCATTTTCTTTTGACATAACGGTAATTTCACAACCTAGCAACTCAATTAGCTTTTTGGTAATAGACAATCCTAGTCCGGTACCCGGAATATCTTTCACATTACTTGCTCTAAAATATTGAGAAAACAATTTGGTTTGCTCATTCACTGGAATGCCAATACCATAATCAATAACTTTCAAAATTATTTGTGAGTTATCAAACAATAACTCTACCCTAGGTAGGCTATTATTACACGTATATTTAAAAGCATTGAACACCAAATTTTCTATAATGTGCTCTAAAATTCTTAAATCGAATGGCAAGCTACGTTCTACTCCTGTAGCTTGAAAAATGGGTAATTTAGGAAGTCGATTAATTTTTACAAGGTTATTTAAAATTTCAAGAACCTCTTTAGAAAACAAAATTTCTGATTGATTTACAGTCATATTGCCCGCATCTATTTTACCTAAAAACAGCACATCATCAATTAAATTAACCATTCTTTCAATACCAAATTGAATATTAGAAATATATCTCCATACCTTACTACTAGGCTCAATATTCATTTTCTCTAAAACCATCCCCATTAACTCTGAACTAGAACTTATATTGGCCAAAGGCGTTCTAAATTCATGAGAAGTCATAGCTACAAATCTTGTCTTTAACTCGGCTAGTTCTTTTTCTTTCATTAAAGCCATTTGAATTTCCAATTCGGCCTTTTTCTTTAAACTTATATCAGAAATAACAATACATACAAAATGAGCTAAATCACTTTTTACTTTGTTTACCCTAGCATAGAACCATTGGCTAGGATCAACCGGAGAAGGATATTCTAAACTATAAGGAATGCCATCTTCAAAAACTTTGCTTACAGCCAAAAGCATTTCGTTTAAATTAAATTTTTCTGCTAACCAAGCAACTGATTTATTTATCATTTGCTCTTTTGGCATAAACAACAAGGCTTCATTTTTTACCCAAATAGATTCTACCAAATAATCTTCATTAACTTCAATAATGATATCATCTATTGAACCAATAATGGCATTTAACTCAGATTTACTTTTTGTTAATTTATCTTTGGTAATGGTTAATTCTTTGCTTTTTCTATCGTTGGTAATTATGGCCGAGATAAGTGTTGATACAGGATTTAAAAATTCGCTAATAGTTAAATTTAAATTA
>JAUYMZ010000081.1 GCA_030699355.1 Bacteroidota bacterium
TTTGCCGAATAAGAAGCTACATATCAACCGTGAGAAAACAAGGATATGCTGTGCTTGACGCAATTCAACTTGCTATGAATAATAAACCTGTCTGCATAGTGAACGGGTGAACAGTAACAATTAATCTAAATTAAAACATCATTTAGATAGTATTAAATTATGTGCCTAAGAAATGATTAACTCTGATTTAACTCATACTTATTCTAATGATAATTTATCATTGATTATTGATTCCATGCCTATTCCTGTTTATGTTTGGGAGCAAACGGCGGGCGATTTCAGGTTGATTGGTATGAATGAAAAAGCCCTAAACACAGGGGCAGCAAAATTAACGAGTGGAATAGAAAATTTAGCGAGTGAATTATTGGGTTTAAAAAGCGACTATTTTGCCCTGTTATCTGAGGTTTCAGAAGCTAAGAAAAAAATAGAAAAGGTACTTCAAATAGATGAATGGCCTGCAACTCCAGGTAAATATTCTTTTTCGTTTATAGCGCCCAATAAAGTGCTTGTTGCCGTGCAAGAAATACCTCAAACCAAACAATTGGAAAGCTCATTTCAAGAACAATACCTTGCCTTAATTGAAAACATAAGTGAAACCATTTTACTGCTTGATGAAAATCTAAAAATCATTTTTCAGAGTCCGGCAAATAAAGATAACGACGTTACCTTTTCAAGAGAATTTCCTGTGTCAGATCGTGTTCATCCTGATGATTTAGCGCATATATATGAAGTAGTAAAATCTTCTTTGGGTCAACCCAATGCACCCATTCCATTTCAAGCTCGCGTTCAACATATATTGGGAAGTTATATATGGATAGAAGGTTTTGTAAACAATATGTTTCACAATAAAAACATACGGGCTTTTATTGTAAATTATAGAAACATCACTGATAGAAAGTTGGCCGATGAACAGTTAAAGCAAGCCATTCAATTAGCTGAAGAGAGTCAGGTAAGGTTAAAGGAAGCACAAAAAAGTGCTTTAATTGGCAGTTGGGAATTAAATTTAAAAACTTCTGAGGTTATCTGGTCTGAAGAAACGTATTCTATTTTTGAATTAGATTATACCACTTTTGAAGCTTCACATGAAGCTTTTTTATCTTTTATTCATCCAGAGGATAGGGCAATGTTAGATCAAGCATTTGAGGAATCCCTAGGCTCAGGTCAATACCATATCATTGAGCACCGAGTTATTACAAAAAACAATAATATAAAATACATTGAAGAGCGTTGGAGAATTGTATTAAATGAAGACGGTTTGCCAATTAAGGCCTTTGGTACCAGTCAGGATATTACTGAACGAAAAAAGATTCAGTTGGCATTAATCGACCAAGAGGTAAAGTACAGAGCATTATTTGAAAGTTCAACCGATTCGCTTGTATTATTCTCTGATGGTGTTTGGGTTGATTGTAATACCAGCACTACACGTTTATTTGGATGTAGTAAAGATGAATTGCTTAATAAGAGTCCGGATCAGTTTTGTCCCGAATTTCAGCCCAATGGCAACCCATCAAAAATAGTTGCAGCTTTGAAGGTAGAGCAAACTTTTGCTGGCGAACCTCAAAATTTTGAATGGGTTCATTGCAAGTCTAATGGCGAATTGTTTATTGCCGAAATCAATTTAAATAGAATCGACTTTAATGGTAAGCCGCATATTTTGGCCATTATAAGAGATATTACTGCTAATAAGAAAGCACAAGAGCAATTGGCATTGGCTTCATTAATAATTAACTCGAGTGAGGATGCCATTTTTAGTAAAACCATTAATGGAATGATTACTTCATGGAACTTGGGTGCTGAAAAAATATTGGGATATACCTCTAGCGATGCTATTGGTATGTCTATTTATGACCTCATAGAGCCTTCTTTACATGATGAAGAGAAAGAATTGCAGGATGAAATTGCGCTCGGCAGGGCTGTGGCCCCTTTCGAAACCAAGCGCATACGTAAAGGTGGACAAATAATTAATGTTTCTTTATCTGTTTCTCCAATTTTAAACGAGGAAAAACTGGTGATTGGCGCATCTGTTATCATGCGTGATATTTCAGAAAAACGCAAATTAGAATCAGAAAAAGCAAAAGTAATTGAAGATTTAATTCAACGGAACAGGGATTTGGAGCAATTCTCTTTCATTGTGTCTCACAATTTACGCGCTCCTGTTGCCAATATTATTGGCATTAGCGAGTTTTTATTGGAAGGTAAATTGCCAGAACCTGATCTTGATTATATGTTAAAGGGATTGTCTAAATCTGTTGGGGCTTTAGATTCAGTTATCAGAGATTTAAATTATATCCTTCAAAAACGCCATCAAATAAATGAAAAGGCAACCTTAGTAAACTTTGCTTCTTTGGTGGAAGAAATTCACCTAAGTATTGCCAATTTGGTTCAATTAGAAAAGGCAGTTATTCATACAGATTTTGAAGAATTTCCTTCTTTTAATACCATCAAAAGTTATATTTATAGTATCTTTTATAACCTTATTTCTAATAGCATTAAATACAAACGCCCAAATTTACCACCTACCATTTTTATAGCCAGTAAGCTTACAGAAACTGGATTTAAAATAATCTTTAGAGACAATGGTTTAGGCATTGACTTGGCGCAAAAAGGAGATCAGATTTTTGGTTTGTACAAACGCTTTCATTTTCATACCGATGGAAAAGGTATGGGTTTATACATGGTAAAATCTCAAGTTGAAACATTGGGAGGTAAAATTTTTGTACGCAGCGAAATGAATGTTGGCACCGAATTTACCCTAGAATTTAGTCAGCTATAAATGTTTAATACGCCTCGGCTAGTCCCATAAATAAACTATCCCAATTGGCATTTCCTTCGCTTGAACCTAGGCGTACAATAACCATATTTTTGGAAGGATTTACATAAATATATTGGCCTAAAATACCATGTGCCATAAAGTCTCCATCTCTAGAAGGCAACCACCATTGGTATTGGTAATACGAAGCACTGCCTTCACTTGTTTTAACTTGAGTAGATTCTTTTACCCATTTTTCGGATACAATTTGTTTGCCATTCCAATTGCCTTTTTGAAGGTACAGCCTTCCAATTTTTGCAAAATCTCTGGCACGGGCATTTAAACAACAAAAAGTCTTTTCTAAACCGCTTTTTTCACTGTCAATACTCCAGCTGCCACTATATTCCATTCCTAAGGGCTCCCAGAGTTTTTCTTGTAAATACTGAGTAACGTTCTTGCCTTTAAGTGCCCGCTCTAAAATCAGCCCGAGCAATTGGGTATTGCCACTAACATAATCAAATTGGGTGCCCGGTAATTCTTTTAGGGTTAACTTAGCAATGCTTTTGCGTAGGTTCAAACCGTAATAAAAAGAGGCTGCATGGCCAAACGGATTTACGTAACTTTCGTTAAAATTTAACCCACTTGTCATTTGTAAAACATGCTTTATGCTTACTTTTTCGAAGCCATTTTTTGTAAGTTCTGGTATGTAGTTGGTGATAGGTTCATCTATATTTTTTATGAGTTTATCGTCTATGGCGCATCCAATTAAAATAGAGGTAATAGATTTTGCCACCGAAAAGGAAGGAACAATGCTTTCTTTAGAATAGGTATCAAAATATCTCTCGTACAATAAGGTGTCGTTTTTTATAATTAAAAAAGCCAATGTTTTGTTGGTTTTTAAATAGCCATCAAAAGCTATTTCTTTGTTTTGGATATGTATCGTTTTGGGTGCTTTTTCTTGCAAGGGTTCAAAAAAGGTAAACTTGGTTGGTGGCGCTTGTAAAATCCTATCATCAAAAATTTTATGGTCGTTTACATCGGCAAAGTTGTACCAAATAAATCTACCCACTTGGCAAGAGTTTACTGTTATAATTAGGGCTGAACCTAAAACTATTTTTAAGAATTTCATGAGGTAAATATATTGATAAATTCACACAAACTTTTAAAGCTCGGCATAACTTTGTACTTTTGCCACTTTCATTCCCATATTTTAGAATCATGAATAAATTAAGTACTCAAGAAATCAGCCATTTAACTTCACAAATTCGCCGCGACATCCTCCGTATGGTGCATGGTTGCAAAAGTGGTCACCCAGGCGGTTCTTTGGGATGTGCCGATTTTTTGGCCGCTCTCTATTTTAATGTAATGGAGCACAATCCAGATTTTAAGATGGATGGACAAAATGAGGATATATTCTTCCTTTCTAACGGACATATATCGCCGGTTTTTTACAGTGTTTTGGCGCGTGCAGGCTATTTTCCAGTGGAGGAATTAAAAACGTTTAGAAAATTAAATACCCGCCTTCAAGGTCACCCAACTACCCACGAAGGTTTACCAGGCGTAAGAATTGCTTCAGGTTCTTTGGGTCAGGGTATATCTGCTGCTGCGGGCGCTGCTTTGGCTAAAAAGCTGAATAAAGATTCGCACTTGGTGTATGCTTTAATGGGTGATGGCGAAATTGAAGAAGGTCAGAATTGGGAGGCGTTTATGTTCGCCGCTCACCAAAAAATTGATAATTTAATTGTTACCATAGATTATAACGGCCAACAAATTGATGGTTCAACCAAAGAGGTTATGGGTTTGGGCGATGATATTGCTGAAAAAGTAAAGGCTTTTGGTTGGGAAATATTGCATATGGACGGGCATAATATCCAGAATATATTGGATACTTTGGCTCAGGCCAAATCTTTAGTTGGCCAAGGGAAACCAATTTTTATTATCATGAAAACTGAAATGGGTTACCCAGTAGACTTTATGATGGGTAGCCATAAATGGCATGGTGTAGCTCCCAATGATGCAGAGTTGGCAAATGCCCTTTCTCAACTACCCGAAACAATAGGTGATTATTAGTATTCGTTAATAGGGCATGGTAAAATTAACGAGGTATTTTATATTTATTTTTTTTATGGTTGTGGGCAGTCAAAATCTGTTTGCCCAAACCCCACGCCCTATTAAAACGCGTATTTTATTTTTGTTAGACGCAAGCGGAAGCATGTATGCCCGCATGGATAATGATACGCGTATAAATGTTGCCCGCAAATTACTCAGCAAAACAATTGATAGTTTAGTAGGTACGCCTAATTTAGAAATCGCATTGCGCGTATATGGACATACCTCACCACCAAGTCAACGCAACTGCAAAGACACACGCTTAGAAGTGCCGTTTAGAAAAGATAATTTTGACGAGGTGAAAAGTAGGATTCAAGCGATTACGCCCAAAGGAACAACTTTAATTGCGCACTCTTTATTGCAAGCCGCTTACGATTTCCCCAAAGAACCTTATACAAGAAATGTGATTATTTTAATTACAGATGGTATAGAAGAATGTCAGGGAGATCCATGTGCTGTTTCAGAAGCCTTACAAAGCCAAGGAATAATTTTAAAACCTTTTATTATTGGATTAGGTTCAACCGCAGATTTTAAAAAAGCGTTTGAGTGCGTGGGCAGATATTATGATGCCAATACAGAACAAGGCTTTGATGATGCGCTTAAAATTGTAGTTTCGCAAGCACTTAATAACACAACGGCACAAGTTAACTTGTTAGATATATTTAGTAAGCCC